>NZ_JACESD010000058.1:0-17308 GCF_013911995.1 Euryhalocaulis sp. | reverse complement strand
CCCCGACACCGAAATTATCGTCGAGGCGGCGCTGGAGCGCCTGCCTGCCGGGCGGCCGTCGCGCATACTGGATCTGGGCGTGGGCTCCGGCGCCATTCTGCTGGCGTTGCTGACGGAACGGCCGGAAGCGTTTGGCGTCGGCGCGGACCGGTCCGCCGGGGCGCTGGCCCTGACGCGGGAGAATGCGGCGCAGCTGGGACTGGCGGACCGCGTGGCGCTGATGCAGGGGGACTGGGCGGCGGCGATTGATGCGCGCTTCGATCTTGTTGCCTCCAACCCGCCCTATATTCCGACGGCGGACCTGGCCGCATTGGCCCCGGAAGTGCAGCGCGACCCCCGCGCGGCGCTGGACGGCGGCGCGGACGGGCTGACGGCCTATCGCGCGCTGGCGGCGTGCCTGCCGTCCTTGCTGGCGCCGGGCGGCTCGGGGGTGCTGGAACTGGGCGCGGGGCAGGCGGAGGCGGTCTCCGCCCTGATGGAATCAGCCGGGAAACTGGCTGTGGACGAATGCCGCGCGGACCTTGCCGGACACGGCCGCGCCTTGCTGATTTCCCTTGTCTGCTAAGGGAAAGCGGGGCGCGGTGAAAAGGGCTTGGAACGGGCGGTTTTTGCCGCTAGGGTCCGATTGTACGCAGCCATCGCCGGATCGGTTGATGAGGGCGGTTTTTGCCGCGCTGCGTTTAAGCGATCCGGAAACGGATCAAGCGACCAAGACGCTAAATATTGGAACTCTCAATCGCCTTTGATGAGGGACTGCGTTGCGCGAACCTGCGCGCGCGCGGCTTGAGGCGAACCGATAACAAGGAGACGCAATGAAACGTCAGCGCGGACGCAGCCGTAAGGGCGGCAATAGTGGCGGCGGGGGCAATCGCTCCATGGAGAGCAACGGGCCTGACGTGAAGGTCCGGGGCGCGCCCAGCACCGTCTATGAAAAATACATCCAGCTGGCGCGTGACGCTTCGTCTTCTGACGACCGCGTGAAGGCAGAGAACTATCTGCAGCACGCCGAGCACTATTTCCGCATCATGCGCGCTCAGGAAGAGCAGAAGCAGCAGCGGCAGCAGGAAAACAACAACCGCAATAACAATAATAACGACCAGCGGGACCAGCAGCGCGCGTCCGGCGGCAATCATAGCGGCAACAGCCACAATAACGACCAGCGCGGCGAGTCGAGGAATGACGACGCGCAGGCCAATGCGAACAACAACCGGCAGGACGACCAGCCCAAGGCGCAGAACCAGAACCGGGGCGGCGATCAGGGCCAGAACAGCGCCGATAACGGCAAGGACGCCAAGCCGCGCCGTTCGCGGGCGAAAAAGTCTGACTCCGAAAACAGCAACCCGCTGGAAGTCGTGACGCCCGAGGAAAGCGGCGAGCTGGGCGCGGCCTCGAAGGACGAGGCGCCCAAGCGCCGCGGCCGTCCGCGCAAGTCGGATGCCGCTTCGGATGACAAGTCGAAGAAGGAAGCGGCGAACGCCTGACGTTCCGCGGCTTGCTTCAAAAGCATCGCTTGAAACGCCCCGGCAGCCTTGCCGGGGCGTTTTCTTTGCCGGGTCAGCCGAACGGCATGAACATCATGATGGCGAGGCAACTGGCGACGCCCACCGTTATGTTCATGACCACGCCCACCCGCAGGAAGTCGCTGAATTTGTAGTTTCCGGCGGCATAGACCAGCGTGTTGGTCTGGTAGCCGATGGGCGTGGCGAAGCTGGCGCTGGCCGCGAACATGACCGCCACGACCAGCGGCCGCGGATCGACGCCCAGTTCCGCCCCGATGGCGATGGCAATGGGCGTCAGGATCACCGCCACGGCGTTATTGGTGACGATCTCCGTCAGGATCGAAGTCAGCAGATAGAGGCTGAGCAGCACGACAAAGGGGCTGGCCTGCGTCATGAACGGCGCGAGCGCGTTCACGATCAACTCGACAGCTCCGGTGTTCTCCAGCCCCTTGCCCACCGCCAGCATCCCGAAGATGAGAAGCAGGACTCCGCCCTCCAGAGAGGCCAGCGCCTCTTCCAGATCGATACAGCGGGTCAGCAGGATCAGGGCGACCGCAATGATCGCCAGCCCGCCAATCGGCATGACATTGAACGCCGCCAGCAGCACGACCGCGGCCAGCGCGCCGATGGCGATCGGCGCGCGCCGGCGCTTGAAGGGGCGGGAGCGCGGGGTCTCCAGGCTGATGAAGGCGCCCTCGCGCATCATGGCGGCAAAGCCTTCCGGAGAGCCTTCGACCAGCAGCGTGTCGGCCGGGCGCAGCCGCACTTCGGCCAGTTCCGGGCCTTCGGAGCTGAGATGCCGCGACACGGCCAGCGGGCGCAGGCCGAAACGGTTGAGAAGGTCGAGGTCGGCCAGCGTCTCGAACACGCCGCGGCGGTTCGGGGCGGCCACGGATTCGAACACCACCGCGCCAGCGCCGATATCCATGTCCGGCCGGATGCCGATACGCGCCGCCGACCCTTCGCGCAGGGTCAGGATTTCGGAGACCGGCGCCCGGAACACCAGGCGGTCGAACGCTTCGGCGGTCTGGTCGGCTAAATCGGTCCGGATGGTTTCGCTGCCCCGCCGGATGGAGATCAGGCGGATCCCCGGCTTGTTGAGCTCCGAAATCTTGCCATAGGGCTGGCCGATCCAGGCGCTCTCCTCATTCACCCGCGCATCGCTCAGGAAGACGGTCGCTTCCTTTTCCTCCGCCTGCATGCCTATGGCGTCACGGGTGGGGATAAACCGGGCCAGCAAGAGCAGGGTGACGGCGCCCGCCGCCGCCGCGGCAAGGCCGATGGGCGTGATCTCGAAAATGCCGAACGGGCTGAGGCCCTGATCCCGCGCCACGCCGTCGACCAGAAGATTGGTGGATGTGCCGATCAGCGTACAGGTGCCGCCGAAAATGGCGGCGTAGGAGAGCGGGATCAGCAGTTTCGAGGCCGGAATGTCCAGCGCCCGGCCAAGCTTTTTCACGATAGGAATAAGGACCAGCACAACCGGCGTGTTGTTCATGAAGGCCGACGCCGCGACCGTGCCGGAGAACATGGTTCCGATAGCGGAAACGGGCCGTCCCGCCGCCTGACCGGCGATGAAGTTTGCCACCGCCTCCAGCGTGCCGGTGCGCACCAGCGCGCCGGACAGGATGAACATGGCCGCGATGGTGATTGGCGCGCTGGAGGAAAACACGCCCATCGCGTCGTCCGTGCTGATATAGCCCAGCACCAGAAACGCCGCGCCGCCGGCCACCGCGACGACGGCGGGGGGAACGCGCTCCAGCGTGAAGGCCACGAACATCACGGCCAGCATCCCCAGCGAGATCCATGCGTGCAGATTTTCCATTCAGTCGCCGCCAGTCCGGTATTTCAGCAACTCATTATCCTACAGGAGTACTTTTTCAGACCAGCGGATTCTTTTTCACGGCAACGGAAATAGCAGCGCCCGCCAGAGCATGTTTCAGCGCCTCTCTTGCGTGACATAAGCGCAACACCATATCGGACTGTAACTTGCTTGTTCACGCCGTGCGTGCGCCATAACGGGCGCGTCCGGCGTGGTTCATCTGCCTGTATCAGGGGATTGAAACAATATGGATATGGAACGCTTTACCGAGCGCTCGCGCGGCCTGTTGCAGGCGGCGCAGGGGCTCGCGCTGGCTGCATCGCACCAGCAATTCACGCCCGAGCATCTGCTGAAGGCGCTGATCGAGGACAAGGACGGGCTGGCCGCCAATCTGGCGCGCGCGGCCGGCGGCCGCCCCGAACAGGCGCTGGATCTCGCCAACGCGGCGCTGGACGCCCTTCCCAAGGTGGAAGGCGACGGGGCCGGCAAACTCTATATGGCGCCCAAGACCGCCGAGGTTCTGAAGACCGCGCAGGAAGCCGCCGACAAGGCCGGGGACAGCTTCACGCCCGCCGAGCGCATCCTGCAGGCGCTCTCCATCGTGCCGGGCACCAAGGCGCATGAGGCGCTGAAACAGGCGGACATCACGCCGAAGGCGCTGAACGACGCGATCAACGAGGTCCGCAAGGGCCGCACCGCCGATTCCGCCAGCGCGGAAGAGGGCTATGACGCGCTGAAGAAATACGCCCGCGACCTGACCGAGGCCGCTCGCGAGGGCAAGCTGGACCCGGTGATCGGGCGCGACGAGGAAATCCGCCGCACCATCCAGGTGCTGTCCCGCCGCACCAAGAACAACCCGGTCCTGATCGGCGAGCCGGGCGTCGGCAAGACCGCCATTGCGGAGGGCATGGCCCTGCGCATCGTCAATGGCGACGTGCCCGAAAGCCTGGCCGACAAGAAGCTGCTGGCGCTGGACATGGGCTCCCTGATCGCCGGGGCGAAATTCCGCGGCGAGTTCGAGGAACGGCTGAAGGCCGTGCTCTCCGAGGTCGAGTCCGCAGAAGGCCAGATCATCCTGTTCATCGACGAGATGCACACCCTGGTCGGCGCCGGAAAGACGGACGGGGCGATGGACGCCTCCAACCTCCTCAAACCGGCGCTGGCGCGCGGGGAGCTGCACTGTATCGGCGCGACCACGCTGGATGAGTATCGCAAGCACGTGGAGAAGGACGCAGCGCTCGCCCGCCGCTTCCAGCCGGTCTTCATCGAGGAGCCGAGCGTGGAGGACACCGTCTCCATTCTGCGCGGGCTGAAAGAGAAATATGAAGTGCATCACGGCGTGCGGATCTCCGATTCCGCCATTGTCGCCGCGGCCAATCTTTCCAACCGCTACATCACGGACCGTTTCCTGCCCGACAAGGCCATCGACTTGATGGACGAGGCGGCCTCCCGTTTGCGCATGCAGGTCGATTCCAAGCCCGAGGCGCTGGACGAGATCGACCGCCGCCTGATCCAGCTGAAGATCGAGGCCGAGGCGCTGAAGAAGGAAAAGGACGACGCCTCAAAGGACCGGCTGGAGAAGATCGCGCAGGAAATCGCGGACCTCGAGGAGCGCTCGAACGAACTGACCGCTTCCTGGCGCGCGGAGAAGGACAAGCTGGCCTCCTCCACCCAGGCCAAGGAGGAGCTGGACCGGCTGCGCGCGGAGCTCGCCGACGCCGAACGCCGCGGCGATCTGGGCAAGGCGTCCGAGCTGAAATATGGCCGCATCCCGGAGCTGGAAAAGCGCGTCGCCGAGGCGGAGTCCGCCGACAGCGAAGCCACGCCCGAGGGCGTGATGAAAGAGGTCGTGGATGCCGAGCAGATCGCCCATGTCGTCGGCCGCTGGACCGGCATTCCGGTGGACAAGATGCTGGAGGGCGAGCGCGAGAAGCTGATGGCGATGGAGGACAATCTCCGCGCCCGGGTGATCGGTCAGGACGAGGCGCTGGAGGCGGTGTCCGACGCCGTGCGCCGCGCCCGCGCCGGCCTGAAGGACCCGAACCGGCCCATCGGCAGCTTCATGTTCCTGGGGCCGACTGGCGTCGGCAAGACGGAGCTGACCAAGGCGCTGGCCGAATTCCTGTTCGATGACGAGCACGCCATCACCCGCCTCGACATGTCCGAATATATGGAAAAGCACGCGGTCGCCCGCATCATCGGCGCGCCGCCCGGCTATGTCGGCTATGAGGAAGGCGGGGCGCTGACCGAGGCGGTCCGCCGCCGGCCCTATCAGGTGATCCTGTTCGACGAGATCGAGAAGGCGCACCCGGACGTGTTCAATGTCCTGTTGCAGGTGCTGGATGACGGCCGTCTGACGGACGGGCAGGGCCGCACGGTCGATTTCCGCAACACGCTGATCATCATGACCTCCAATGTCGGCGCCGAACATCTGATGACCATGACCGGCGAGGACGTGGAGGAAGCGCGCGAGGCGGTGATGGGCGAGCTGCGCGGCCGCTTCCGGCCCGAGTTCCTCAACCGCGTCGACGAGGTGATCCTGTTCCGCCGCCTCGCGATGGAGCACATGACCCATATCGTCGATATCCAGCTGAAACGGCTGGAAGGGCTGCTGGCCGACCGCGATATCCGCATCGATCTGGACGAGGCCGCCAAACAGGTCCTCGCCAGGGCCGGATTCGACCCGGCCTATGGCGCGCGGCCCCTGAAGCGCGTCATCCAGAAACGTCTGCAAGACCCCATCGCCCGCCTGATCCTGCAAGGCGATATCAAGGATGGTGAGACGGTGACCGTCTCCGCCGACGGCGACACGCTGACGGTGAACGGCGTCCCGGTGGGCCTGGAGCGCGGCGCGCCAAGGGGCGCGGCGGTGAACTAGAATGAAAATGGCGGGCTGCGACCCGCCATTTTTCTAGCCCCCGCCCATGCCCTCCGCCTGAGTCCTGGCGATAAGGTTGGCCTGTTCCAGCCTGGCGAGAGTCGCCTCGAACTCCTGCCGCTCCAGATAGGGAAAGCGGGCCAGCATGTCCTCGACGGTGAAGAATTGCTGTTTGAGGAGGTGGTCCACGGCCTCATAGCTGATGCCGAGCGGGGTATGGCCGGACTGGGTTTCCAGCATCGCGCCCTGGTCGGTCTTGGTCACGCGGCCCGCGCCGCGATTGACGGCGTAGAATTGCGGCTTCGCGACATGCGGCAGGTCGAAGCGGGTGGGATCGTTCTTCAGCTTGCGCTGGGCGATTTTCACTTCCGTCGCGAAGGCCGAGGAGGTGACCAGCGCCTTGAGCCGGTCGCCCAGTTCGCCGAGCCGTTGCTGCAACGCTTCCTCGTCATCGAGGGCGTGAGGGAGGAAGGCGCGGAAGGCGCTGTCGCGTTTGGCTTCGCGCTCCAGCAGCTTGAACAGGCTCAGCCCCGTATTGGGCGAGACCGAAAAGGTGACGTGCATGGAGGCGTCGGAGCTGGCCAGCGCGTCGTGGTACCAGCCGCGCGGCAGATAGAGCAGGTCGCCCGGCTTCATGTGCGCCTCGAACAGGACATTGCCCTTGGAGGCGTTGAGATACTGGCTGGTCGCATCGCCGGGCGGCAGCGGGTTCACCGGATTGTCGGCGCGGTTCTCATACACCGTCCATGTCTTCTCGCCCTCGGTATGGATGGCGAAGACGTCATGCAGGTCGTAATGGCTCTGGAAGGCCTGCACGCCCTTGAAGGAGCAATAGATGTTCGCGCCCACGCCGGCGCCGAACGTTTCCTCCAGTATCGCCGCGATATCCCGCACGGGCGGGGAGACGTCATGCACCCGGTTGGCGACCATGCTGGCGCCCATGCCGAGAAACGCCTTCACCTTGGCCGGGTTGGCGCGCAGCGTCTTGTTTCCGTCCAGCGTCTCGACCTCGTCGCAATAATGCTCGGTCAGGGCCGCGCGGTTGCCCATGACCAGCTTCATGTGCGGTTCGATCCAGTAAGTATGCAGGTCCAGGATCCGGTTCAGCCCGGCCCAGTCCAGCATCGCCTTCCGCTTGCCCTCGGGGCAGGGGATGTGGACCGGTTTGCGGTCGTGATGGGCGGAGAAAAACTCCGCCGCGCTCATCGGCGCGATCAGATCGTCAAAACTTTGCATGGGGTTTTGATAATGATCGCCGGAAGCGGTGTCGAGCGCGCGGCGGGCGTCAGACTTCTTCCTTCACTTGCGCATAGGCCAGCACGGCGAACAGGCCCGTGCCGCCGACCAGATTGCCAAGCGCGGCGGGCAGCAGGAAGCCGGGCAGCAGGGCCAGCCCGCCCTGACCGTTCAGGATCAGCAGACCGACCTCTGTGGTTCCCGCGATGACATGGGTGAAGCCGCCCAGCGCGATCAGATAGGTCATCAGCAGCACGACCCAGAACTCGAACCCCTTGGAGCTGGGCATCATCCAGACCATGGCGGCGATCAGGAAACCGGCCGGCACGCCTTTCAGGAACAGCTCCAGCATGCTGCGGTCCAGCGACTCGGCCGAAATTTCCAGCATGGCGGAGAGTTGCTCCGCGCCCGCCATGCCGGGGATCGTCGAAAAGGCGGCGGCGATCAGCGCGCCGGTAACATTGGCGACGAAGACCAGTCCCCAGAGCTTGGTCAATTGCATGAAACGCTTGCGGCTGGGCTGAGTCAGGATCGGCAGTATGGCGGTCAGCGTGTTCTCCGTGAACAGCTGCAGCCGCCCCAGAACCACGATCAGGAAGCCGACCGGATAGCCGAAGCTCTCCAGAACCGGTTTCCAGGGCGTATCGGGGAGATAGTGATGCAACAGCCCCTTCATCACGACAGACAGGCCCAGCGCCATGCCCGCGGCCAGACCCGACCACCAGATCGAAGCGGCCGGCCGGGCCAGCTCCTGCCGGCCTTCGTCGGAAATGATGCGATAGATGACCGGGGCGCGCAGCCGCGCCAGCTCCTCCACCGTTTCGCGCTCGTCCGCCTCGATCTGCTCGGGACGCTCGCCCGGCGGGGCGGCTTTTTCGGCTTCGGTTTTGCTGGCTGTCATCGGGCGGGCTTTCTTGCGCGGCGGCGCGCCGAGCATAGACCTACATGACGTAACGCGGATAGAGGGACTTCGCGGCGTCCGCGAACTCGATATCAATGTCCAGCGTCAGGAAGGGATTCTCGGCATTGGTCTCGCCCAGAATCTCCCCGTTCGGATCGGCGATCATGCCGGCCCCGCCCAGATTGGCGTCGCTTTCGCCTTCCTCCGGCTCCCACAGATTGGAGCTGAGAATATAGGCCCCGGAGATCACGCCGGAGGCTTTTACCCCGGTGCGCCATTTTTCCAGCGTCCGCCGCTCGGTCGCGCGCGGATGACAGATGATAGCCGCCCCGGCGCGGCCCAGCATCCGGGCGTGTTCGATGAACCAGAGATCGGTGCAGATCATCAGGCCGGCGGTGACGCCATTGGCGCCGAAAACCTCGAACCCGCCATCGCCATGTTCGTACCAGGTCGCTTCCCAGTAGCCCGGCTCATTGGGGAGGAAGCGTTTGTGGTGCACGGCCCTGCAGAGGCCCTTATGCGCCAGAAAGCCCTGATTGAAGCGCCGCCCGCCGATGGTGACGGGGCGGCTGCCGACGACCGGGAAAGAGGAATCGCAGATTGCCTCGATCCCGTTTTCATGAGTCTGGACGGCCTGTTCCCACGCTTCCGGGTCGCAGCTGTCCGAATTGGAGAGCCAGGGGCTCATCGGCATCTCGGGGATGACGACCAGTTCGCTGCTCTTTTCGCGGGCATGATAGAACAGGGCATCGAAGCCCGCCTCCCGGGCCGCCTGGTCATGGCCGGGAATCTGGCACACGGTTACGCGCATCGGGCCTTCAGCCTCCTGCAGCTTGTGCGAATTTTAAAGCGGTGCGCCGGAAAGCCTATTCCGCGCCGGAGGCCGAAGCGACCAGCGGAGCCTTGACTTCGGAAGCGTCGCGGGACTCGGCGTAGAGCGTATCCAGACGCTCGCGCTCGACCTTGAACAGTTCCAGCGGCTTGCCTTCCAGTTCCTTACCCGTCGGCACGTCGACGCCCAGCGGGTTTTGCGGCGTGCCGTTCTTCAGGACTTCATAATGCAGGTGCGGACCCGTGGAGCGGCCGGTCGTGCCGACATAGCCGATCACGTCGCCCTGGCTGACGCGGACGCCCTTTTTCATGCCGCTGGCGAAACGCTGCATGTGCGCATACGCGCTCTGCCAGCCGCCGGAATGATTGATGCGGATATAGTTGCCGTAGCTGGAAGACCGGTAGGCGGTGTCCAGAACGCCGTCGCCGGCCGCATAGATCGGCGTGCCGCGCGGCGCGGCGAAGTCCGTGCCCTCATGCATCTTGGTATAGCCAAGCACCGGATGGCGGCGGCGGCCGAAATGCGAGGACAGACGCGCGCCATTGATCGGCGTCTTCATCAGGAAACGCTTCGTGGAAATGCCGTCGGCGTCGTAATAGTCGATGCCTTCGCCGTCATCGAAGCGGTAAAGCTCTTTCAGGTCGCCGCGCACTTCCAGAGAGGCGTAGAGAATCTCGCCCGTCTTGATCAGATTGCCGTCGGCGTCGTTGAAGCGCTCGAACATGATTTCGAAATCGTCGCCCTGGCGGATCTCGCGCTGGAAGTCGACGGAATAGGAATAGACGCGGGCGAAATTGGCGATCACCCGGTCGGTGGCGCCGGCGTTATTGGCGTCGGCATAAAGCGAATTATTGATCGTGCCGGCGGCCTTCACGACTTCGCGCTGCAGCTCCATCACGATCTCGCGCGCCTGGAAGGCGCCTTCATGATCCTTGGACACCGCAACCGTCTTCTCGACCGACGGCTTCAGGGTCAGGCCCACCAGATCCGGCGTGTCGGCGCTGTTGGCGGAGACTTTCCGGATGGGGGAGGTTTCCAGATACAGCGTGATTTCCTGTCCGACGCGCAGATGGCGCGGGTCCCAGATGGCCTTCAACGCGGAAATCGCGGCGGCGGACTGGTCGGTGGAAACATTGAAGCGGCCCAGAACGCGGCCCAGCGTGTCGCCCGGCTGAATGTCCACGCGCTCGACGCGCAGACCGGCGACCTCGCCCATATAATCCTGGGTCAGGGCGGCGTAGCGGTCCAGAACCGGGGTCTTGGCTTCGGTCAGCGCAACATCAAGGCGGGGCGCTTCGGCGATTTTCAGTAGGGTGGGATCAACAGGGGCCTGGTCTGCGTTGACGTTATCCGGGCCATCCAGGAGGCCGGTCGCATGACCCAGCGTGACGGCGATCGCGGCGACGCTCAAAGAAAGAGCGGCGCGTCGCCAACCGTCGCGAGTCGTCTTACGAGGATCGAATTCTTGCATTTCCTGAACGAGGCGCAGCTTAATGGAGTCCACGGCGTTCCGAACGCCGTTCAGCTTGCTTACGTCGTGCATGGATAACGGTCCCTTAACCCTGAGCGCAAAATTACGCCGTCCCCGAGTGATAGAAAACAAATCTCATGCCGGTCTGCCAAGTGCAAAAATCATCTTGCGTGTGATCTTTTTGCTATGCCGGCCGGAATGAGTGCGGATTTTTCATGTGAGAGTTGATTTGCGGCGCATCCTGCTCGCCTGTGTGGCGATTTTGTGTCTGGCGGGTGTGCTGGGCGCAGCGGCGTGGCTGTTCCGGGAGTCCCTGATTGAGGCGCTGGTCAAGCGCAGCCTGTCCCAACGCGGGATGGAGGCGGAGCTGTCCGTGGAACGCGCCGGACTGGGCGGCGCGGAAATTCGCGACGTGCGTCTGATTGGCGAATCGGGCGACCGGCTGACCCTGTCGCGGGTGAATCTCGACTACACGCTTTCTGAGCTGCGCGCCCGCCGGATCGATTCGATTCTGGTGGAGGGCGGCTCCGTCCGCGCGCGCTATGGCGAAGACGGGCTGACCGTCGCGGGCTTCAAGGTCGGCGGCGGAGGCGGCGGCGCGCCGCCGGTCAGCATCGGTTCGATGGAGGCGCGCGGCGTGGGCCTGACGCTGGAAACCGGCGAAGCGGTCCTGCGGGGCGAGGCCTCGGTCACGGGCGGCCAGCAAGCTGGATGGCGGGGCGAGGCCGTGTTCTCCGAAGGCGCGCTGGACCTGCCGCAGCTGAGCGCGGCGGTTCGTCCCTCCCGCCTCTCTTTCAGTCTTCAGGACGGGGCGCTGGATGCAGAAGGCGCGCTGGCGCTGGATAATCCGCAGGCGGCGATGGGCGCGGCGCAATCGGCGTCGCTGGATTTCACGGCCGCGCTGACCGTGTTTGACCCGGCCAGCCCGCTTTCGGCGAATGGCGATGTGCAGGCTGACCTGTCGCTGGCGGGCGCGGCGGCCGCCGACCCGGCCGCGCAGGCGCGATCCATCCTGCATCCCGATATGTGGTCCGGCGCGCCCGCCGTGGGCGGCGTGGCGGAGCCGCTGACCCAGCGACTGGCCGCGACGCTGGCCGGTTTCGACGCCCGGGCGGATCTGACCGTTTCGCTGGACGGGAAGGGGGCGTCCTTGCGCTTTGACGAGGCGCTTCGCCTGACTGGCCAGTCCGGGCCGGACATCCGCCTGTTCAGCAATGGCGGCGCGCCGGCGCTCCGGGCGGACCCGGAAACCGGCGACTGGCGCGCCAATGCGGACCTTGCGATCGAGGGCGGACCGGATCTGGTCGCGCGCGGCCTTTCCGCCCGCGGCCGGCGCGGCCGCCTGCAATCGGCGTCCGGCGTTGTGTCGCTGGAACGCTTCGGCGGCGATGACATATGGGCCGCCCGCGATCTGGCCGTGGCGTTCGAGAACCGCGCCGAAGGCTGGGAAGCGCGGCTGGACGGCGAAACCCATTATAGCGGGGAGCTGGCCGGCTGGACCTTTGACACGCTGGCCCTGAACGGGGCGGCCGCCATTGAACGCGCGGGGCGGGAAATTCACGTCAGCGGAGCGGATGAAGACGCCGTGCGCCTGTCGGCCGTATCGCTGGAAAACGCCGGCATCATCCAGCGGCAGGTCACGCTGACCTCCATGCCGGATCTGACGATCACGCTGGGGGCGGACGGAATCGCGTATCGCTACGCCGCCGCGCCGGGCGCGCCTTTCCGCTATGGCGCGGCGGCGGTGCAGGCCGAAAGCTGGAGCCTGACAGACGTTCAGGCCTCCGGCCCCGCGGGCGTGGTGTTCGCCGGGCAGGGCGGCGATTTCCGGGTGGAGGACGCGCCCGGCATCGATCTGACAATAGAGACCGTGCGCGGCCCGGCCTGGACGCTTTCGGACGTGGCGGCGCGCGGCGCGGTGGCCGGCGACGCGCTGTTTGTCCGCCGCCTTGAAGGCGAGACCTTTCTTTCCATCCAGTCGGGCGCGGCGCGGATCGGCCGTATCACGCTGGAAAATGGCGTCGTGATGCACACGCTGTCCTTTCCCCGGCTGGCCCTGTCCGGACAGTTCCTGCCCGACCTGAACCTGACCGTGAATGCGCCGGCTTTCGAGGCCGGGCTGGACGCCGCGGGGCGGACCGGCATCGCGCTGGCGGGCGGCCAGACCCGGCTGCAGGCGGAGCGCAGCGGCGAGGCGCCCATCGCCACGCAGTTCCGCAGCGCAGACCTGGCGGCCAGCGGCGGCGATCTGCCGGTTCGCATGGATCAGGCCGTGGTGGCCGGGGACTATATTCTCTCCGACCCCGCCCGCGCCGATATCGATATTGACGGCGCGCGGGTTTCGCTGCTGTCGGAAAACCCGGCCGTGCGCCCGTTCACGGCGTCGGGCGGACTGACGCTGGAGGACGGAATCGCACGGCTCCAGCTTGCGGGCGCGCCGGAAGCGGCCGCGTCCAGTCTGTTGAATATTGTGCTGACCCATAACCTCTCCGCCAATCAGGGCGAGGCGCAGATCACCCTGCCGGAAACGCGTTTCGATCCGGATGGCCTGCAGCCTCAGGATTTCATCAATCCGTTGCGCGGGCTTGTGGCCAATGTCGACGGGCTGGTGGCGGGTGAGATGCAGGCCTCATGGGCGGATGGCCAGATGGAATCCTCCGGACAGGTCCGCTTGAACGACACCGATTTCGCTACCCGTTTCGGCCCGGCGGAGAATGTCTCCACGACCTTCGACATTTCCAGCCTCGCTCCGCTCCTCACGCCCGGCCGCCAGACGATCAGGGTGGGCGTTTTCAATCCGGGCGTGCGGCTGGAGGGCGGCGAATTGCAGGTGGAGATGCTGCCCGGCAACGAGATCGAATTTTCCGGCGGCTGGCCGTTCGCCGAGGGGCGCATCTTTGTCGAGCCCTTCACCTGGAAGCGTGGCCAGACCCGGCATGAAGCCGTGGTGGCGGCCGAGTCGCTCAATCTCGCCTCGCTCATCGGCCTGTTTGGAAACGAATCCATGTCCGCGGCGGGCAAGCTGTCCGGGCGCGTCCCCATCCTGATCGACGAGGGCGACATTTCGGTGGAACAGGGCCGCCTGTTCGCCGACGAGGATGGCTATTTCAGCTATACGGGCCGCGCATCGGAGGCCGCCGCGCAGAGCAATGAACAGGCGAATCTGGCCTTCCGCGCGCTAAAGAATTTCCGCTACCGCGTGCTGGAGGCTGGCCTCGACGGGCCGCTGGCCGGGGAGATGCAGCTGGACGTCCTGCTGGAGGGGCACAATCCGGATGTGCTGAACGGAACGCCTTTCGAATTCGACATTACCCTGAACGCGGACCTGATGAATCTGCTACAGAACGTCACCCGCGGACGGCAGATCGAACGGCAGATTCGCGAACAACTGGGTGATGAATCGCGTTAGACGCCTATATTAATCGCGGGTTCAGCGACGCTGTGGCAGGCTGCATCCCGAACTGGAGGACAGACATGAAATCCGCTGCACCTGTATTAATGGCGATAGCCGTCGCGATCGGGCTTGGAGCCTGTACGCCGACGGTTCAGGTCGCCGCGCCGAAAGAACCCATCCGCATCGATCTTAACGTCAAGATCGACCAGGAAATTCGCGTCAAGCTCGACAAGGAAGTCGAGGACCTGATCGCGGACAATCCGGATATCTTCTAGGGAGGCTGATATGCCCCGTGCTCTTACCATCCTTCTCGCCGCGGCCCTGGTCGCGGCCCCGGCTGTCGCCCAGACCGCCCCGCAGATCGTCGAACAGGCCAAGGCCGAAGGCGTCGTGGGCGAACGGGCGGATGGCTTCCTCGGCGTCGTGCCCAGCCAGGTCGATTCCGACATCAAACAGGCCGTGGACGAAATCAATATCCAGCGCCGTGCCGCCTATACCAGGCTTGCTGAAAAGCAGGGTGTTTCGGTGGATGCGGTGGCCCGCGTCACGGCTGAAAAGTTGATCGCCGAGAAAGTCGATTCCGGCGAGTACTACATGAACGCCAGCGGTCAGTGGGTGAAGAAATAGCCCGTCTGCCGCAATGAAACTCTACGCCCTGATCGCGGTAATGGCGGCCCTTCTTGCGGCCGCCATTATCTTTGCCGCCGGAACCTGGCTGTCCGCCGGTCCGGTCAGCATCGGTTTTCACGGATGGACCGCCCTGACGCTGGGCGTTGTATTTTCGCTGGCGCTGGGGGGCGGTCTGATGTGGTTGGCCTTCTATTCCTCCCGCAGCGGACATGACGATGATGTCCGGAGCGGGGATGACGTTTTCGACGGCGATGAATGGTCCTGATCCGCGCCGAATCGCCTAAAGATCGAACTCATGTCCGAACCTGTCTCTTCCGCCGACCTCGCCGCGCTGCTCAGCGCCCGTCTCTGCCATGACCTGATCGGCCCGGTCGGGGCGACCATTTCCGCCGTTTCGGTCTTTGACGACCCGGACGCCGCGGACATGCGGGACGACGCCATCGCCCTGATCCGCGAGTCGGCTGAGAAATCGCGCGCCCGGCTGGAATTTTGCCGCCTCGCTTTCGGGGCCGGCGGTTCCGCGCCCGGCGTCATAGAGCTGGCCTCCCTGCAGCGCCTGACCGGCGACATGTATGCCGGGTCCAAGGCCGGCGTTGTCTGGAAGGTGGAAGGCGGGGGCCTGGAAAAGCGCGCCGCGCGGGTGCTTCTGAACCTGATCCTGATCGCCATGGAATCCGCCCCGCGGGGCGGCGAAGTGCGAATCGAGGCCAGCGAATCGGCGGGCGAAACGCGCCTTCGCGTGACCGCGGCGGGGCCGCGCGCCAAGCTTCTGCCGGCTGCGGCCGACGCCCTGACGGGCCAGGCGCCGGAGGGCGGCTTCGATGGGCGCAGCATCCAGCCCTACTATATTTATCTTATAATTCAGGAAGTTGGCGGGCGCGTGGACGCCCAGACCAGCGAAGACCGGGTTGAGCTGACCGCGCTGGTCCCCGGCGCCTGAGGGCGGCTGATTCAGGTCTTGTTAACCGCGCAGGCGGACTCTCGCGCCATTACTGGAGAGGCGTGATGATGACTTGTCTCTTGGTGGACGACTCGCGGGTGATCCGGAAGGTCGCCCGCCGGATCCTGGAAGATCTTGATTTCGAATGCCGCGAGGCCGCTGACGGGTCCGAGGCCCTGAAGGCCTGCCGTCAGGACATGCCGGATCTGATCCTGCTGGACTGGAACATGCCGGTCATGAACGGGCTGGATTTCCTCAAGACGCTGCGCAAGGAACCCTCGGGCGAGGTGCCCAAGGTGGTTTTCTGCACGACGGAGAACGACATGGCGCACATTACCGAGGCGCTGCGTCACGGCGCCGACGAATACATCATGAAGCCTTTCGACTCGGATATCATCGCCTCCAAGCTGGCCGAGGTCGGTCTGGTGGAGGCGGCGTAGATCATTGTGAGCCAGAGCTGGATCAACGCGCTTGAGGACATGGCGCTGCGGCGCGCGGGCCTGTCGCTGACCGGACTGGACAGAAAACAGATCGAGGCGCGCCTCTCGCCGCTGGCCCGCCGGGAAGGCTACGATAACGCGGAGGCGCTCAGCCGCGCCGCGCTGGCCCGGCCGGAAGAACGGCTGGCCTATGAAGTGGTCGAGGCGCTGGCCCCGGGTAAGACCCGCTTCTTCGGACAGGGTTTCAGGACATTCCGCGAGACGATTCTGCCGGACCTCGTCCGCCGCAGCGAAAATCGCCCCGTGCGGATATGGAGCGCCGGCTGCGCGACGGGGCAGGAGGCCTATTCGCTGGCCATGCTGGCCGCCGCCGATGGCGTTTTCGCCGCCCCCGGGCGCTGTGAGATCATCGCCACGGATTATTCAGAGTCCGCGATCGACCGCGCGCAATCGGGCCGCTTTTCCCGGATGGAGGTCCAGACCGGCCTGCCGGTCCGCATGCTGGTTCAGCATTTCGAGCAGGATGGCGAGATGTGGCGCGCCCGGACGCATCTGCGCCGGAGCGTCGATTTCCGGACGCTCAACCTGATGGCGGAACTCGAGCCGCTGGGCGAGTTTGACTGCATCGTGCTGCGCGGCGTTGTCGCGCGCATGCCCGCCGACATCGCCGCGAAAACCCTTTCCCGCGTCGCCGCCCGGTTGCAGCCCGGCGGCTGGCTGATGCTGGGCGAGGGCGAGCGCACGCCGCAGACATTCGGCCGTCTGGACGAGGCAGGCGCGCCCGGCCTTTATCAGGCCCTGGACCGCGTACCCGCCTGATCCAGGCCGGTCAGCCCGCGGCGCGCTGTGGCGTGTTGCGCACGTTCTCCCGCTCTTCACAAATCGCCAGAAGCTCATCGGCCAGCCAGTTGCGGTGGGTTTCGATCCGGTGGGCGAGGTCGGGATCGCCCATTGGATCGGCGGCCACCGCCTCCAGCCATAAATCCAGCGCCAGACATTGTCCGCTCAGCCATTGGGCGATTGTGGTCTCGTCGATCGGCGCGCACATGGGCCCTCCTAGAAGCCTTTCGTGTAGGTGAAGGCGATGCGGGCATTGCGGCCCGGCTCGCTGACTCCGGCAAAGACGCGGTCGTAATCGTGGTCCAGCACGTTATCGACGCCAGCGTCGATGCGGACTCCGCCCAGCGCCTCCGGCGCCCAGCTGGCGTAGAGATCGCCCACGACATAGCCGGGGCGAATTTCGGACGGGTCATTGACCTTGTCGA
>NZ_JACESD010000057.1:0-17604 GCF_013911995.1 Euryhalocaulis sp. | reverse complement strand
GGAGGCGGGTTGCCGGGGCGTTTCCGCGGGCTTGCGCTCATATTCGGTGCCCAGCGTACGGGCGCGTAAATACGGGCCATCGGAAACCGAACTCCAGCGCATCGCGCGGCCGCGGGCGGCGATATAGCTTTCATAGATCGCCTTTGTGGTGGCGTCCGACTGGCCGATTTCGCTGATCACCTCGGCGGACACCCGCTGGATTTCCCGCCAGATATCGTCGCTGAAGCTTCTCAGTTGCACCTTGTGGTCATTGACCAGCGTGTTCAGCGCCAGGGCGTTCTGATGCTGGTATTCCGCGATGGACTGGTTGGTCGCCCAGTCGCAGGCCGTGCTGACGGCCAGCTGTTCATGCGCGGTCAGGCTGTTCCAGACATCCAGATTCATGCCGCAGGACAGCATCGGCCCGGGTTCATGGAAGCCGGGGCCGTAATAGAACGGCGCGACGCGGTAGAAGCCGAACGCCAGATCGTTCCAAGGCCCCACCCATTCGGTCGCGTCGATCGCGCCCGATTGCAGGGACTGGAAAATCTCGCCGCCGGGTATGGCCACGGCCGCGCCGCCAAGCCGCCGCAATACATCGCCGCCAAGACCGGGGATGCGCATGTTCAGGCCGCGGAAATCTTCCAGTGTATTGATCTCGCGCTTGAACCAACCGCCCATTTGCTGCCCGGTATTGCCGGCCGGGAAAGGCTTGATGTTGAATTGCGCCGACAGGCCGTCCCACAGCTCCTGTCCGCCGCCATACTTGATCCAGCCCAGCATTTCGTCTGCGGTCAGGCCCATCGGAACGGCTGCGAAGAAGGGAAAGCCCTTGGCCTTGCCCTGCCAGTAATATTCCGCGCCGTGATACATGTCCGCCGCGCCGGTCGAGACCGCATCGAAGGATTCGAAGGGGGGCACCAGCTCGCCAGCGGCGAACACCTTCACGGTCACCGAACCTTCTGTGAGGCGTCCGATCAGGTCCGCGGTGCGCGTCGCCATGTCGCCCAGGCCCGGGAAATTCTTTGGCCACGTCGTGACCATGGACAATTCCTTGGCGCCGCGGCGTGGCGCAGGGGCGGATTTGGCGGCGCTCTCGGCCTCTCTGTCGGCGTTCGAACTATCCGCGCAGGCGCCCGTCGCCGCCGCTGCGGCGCCCGCGGCTCCGAATTTCAGGAATTTCCTGCGGTCCATCTATGTCTCCCCCGAAAACTCGTTTTCATCGATTTCCGCCCATCCCCCGGGGCGAAGCAGCTCTAGCGGCTGGTAATCCTGTTTGTAGCGCATCTTCGGACTGCCCGGCACCCAATAGCCCAAATAGACATGCGGCAGGCCGCGCCGCCGCGTCATTTCGATGTGATGCTGGATCATGAAACCGCCCAGGCTCCGCGCGGGCAAATCCGGATCGAAATAGGAATAGACCATGGATATCCCGTCCGACATCCAGTCGGACAAGGCTGCGGCGATCAGGCGGCCGCGCTGGCCGTCCTCGTCCGGCAGGCGATATTCGAAAACGCGGGTGCGGGCCCAGATTTCCTCGGTCATGGCGGCGTAATCCCCGAACGTCATTTCCGTCATGCCCCCGCCGGGATGGCGATGATCGAGGTAGCGCTTGAGAAGCTGGAACTGTTCGCGCGTGGCTTCGGCCGGTTTTTCCTCGACGCGCAGGTCGCGATTGCGACGCCATGTGCGTCTTTGCGAACGCGACGGTTCGAAGCGGCCGGCCAGAACGCGGGCGGAAATGCAGGCGTCACAGCCCTCACAGGCCGGGCGGTAGACCACGTTCTGGGAACGGCGGAAGCCGGCGCGGATCATCGCATCGTGCATGCCGGGGCCGGCCAGAGGGTCCAGATGGGCGAAGACCTTCCGTTCCTGCAGCCCGTCCAGATAAGGACAGGGCGCGGGCCGCGTCATGTAGAACTGCAGCTGCTGGCTCTGGAACGGGTGGCTCAACTCGGCTGGCCTCGTCTGTCGTCTCGCGCGGAATCGCGTTCTCCGCGCCAAGTCTAGGAGATACGGCTACAGCCCGAAATACCACGGCGCAAACAGGCTGTAGACAATCCAGAAAACCAGCACCAGCGGCCCGCCGACCCGCAGGAAATCCATGAAGCGATAATGGCCCGGCCCCATGACCAGGAGATTGGTCTGGTAGGCGATGGGCGTGGCGAAACAGCAATTGGCGCCGAACAGCACGGTCAGGACAAACGCCTCCGGCGGCGCGTCGACCAGTTGCGCGGCTTGTATCGCAATGGGGGCGAACAGGATCGCCGTGGCGCTGTTGGAAAGAATATTGGTCAGGATGGCGACCAGCAGGAACAGGGCGGAAATCAGCACCGCCGATCCATAGGGCGCAAAAATGTCGACCACGACATTGGCCAGATATCCCGCCCCGCCTGTCGCCTGCAGCGAGCCGCCCATGGCGAACGCGGCCCCGATCAGCATGAAGACCCGCATGTCGAGCGACCGTATGGCCTGACGGCCGTTCAGACAGCCGCCGGCCACCATGATCGTCGCCCCCACGACAGACGCCACGACAATGGGCACGAGCCCCAGCGCCGAGGCGACAATGATGCCGCCGAATGTCAGCCGCGCCAGCGCGGCGCGGCGAATGTCGGGCACGTCCTGTGTCGCCCATTCCAGGATCAGCACGTCCTTGTTATTGCGCAGGGACTTGATTGCGGACTCGGGGCCGAAGATCAGCAGAGTGTCGCCGGCCTCCAGCCGGATTTCGCCCATGCGCGTGCGGATCATGCGGCTGCGGCGCTGCACGCCCAGCACGATACAGCCGGTCTGGTAGCGGAAGCCGACCTGTTCGATCGTGCGCCCGATGAAGCGGGAGGCGGGGGCGATAACCGCCTCCGACATCATCAGGGTTTCGTCGCGGCCTTCCTCGATCTTGAAGTCGCCAAGCTGCATCATTCCGCGCAGGAACTCGGCGCGCGAAGACAGCAATTCCGTCAAATTCTTCCGCGTGGTGGCGACGATTACCAGATCGCCTTCCTGAAGCTCGGCGTCGTCAAAGGGCGGCAGGATGGCGTGTTCGCGGCGCTGGATCATGCGCACGGTCATGTTCGGCAGATCCTGGAACATGCCCATGACCGGCTTCTTGCCGACCAGCGGATGACCGGGCGTGACCTCGATCTGGGCGATGAACTGGCGCCCCGTGGCGCCTTTCAACTCCCCCTCCATGGTCACGCGCCGGGGCATCAGGAAACGGCCCGCCACCAGAAGATAAATGATGCCCGCGCCCGCCAGCACCAGACCGGGCAGGGTCGGCTGGAAGAATTCCAGCCCGAAGCCCCGCGTCTGACGCAGAACGTCGGAAACCAGCAGGTTGGTGGATGAACCGATCAGCGTGGTCGCACCGGCGAAAATCGCAACGAAGCTGAGCGGCATCATCAGCCCGGACGGCGTGCCGCCCATGCGCTGGGCGATCGCCGCCATGATCGGGATGAACATCACCACGACGGGGGTGTTGTTGATGAAGGCCGACACGACGAACATGAAGCCGAAGACGGTCAGCAGGGTCAGGCGCGGATGCCGCTCATAGCTGGCCGTCAGGCGCCGCGTGGGGCCGTCCATCGCGCCGGTCTGGAACATGCCCTGGCCGATGACCAGAAGCGCCATGATGGTGATAAGCGCCGGGTTCGCAAAGCCTGACAGCAATTCCGCCGGGCCGAAGCTCTGACCCTCCGGAACCGGCGCCGGGAAGATCTGGAACAGCAGCAGGAAGAAAGCGATCACCCCGGCCGAGATAAGCTCGATCGAGAAGCGTTCGGTCGCGTACAGGACGACAATCACGCCGATGGAGGCCATAACAGCCCACATCAGAGCGCCGCCGCCAGCGGCCAGATCCATCAAATTACAAGCCCCTCATTTCCCATCGCCATGCCGACGCTAGCAAATGCCCGGCGTCCGGCAAGCGCTTCTTGCCCTCAAATACAGCGCGGCGGCGCCTAGGGCTGGTAGCCGGGGGGAAGGACAGGCGCCTCCCGCAGCAAGGTGATGGAGATGCGCCGATTGCCCGCCTGATAGGGATCGTCGGGGAAAAGAGGCTCCGAACCCGCCTTGCCTGTGACCTGATAAACCCGGTCGCCGGGAAGGCCGGCCGATTGCAGCATCCGGCGGGACGCATTGGCCCGGTCGGATGACAGTTCCCAGTTCGTATAGGCCGGATTGGGGGAGACGCTGGAGTCCGTGTGACCGGATACGCTGACCCGGTTGGGCAGGCGCGCGGCGATTTCGCCGACGGCGCGCAGAAGGGTGCGGGCGCGCTCATGCGGTTCGGCGGAGCCCGGCTCGAACATCGGGCGGCCCTCCTGGTCCACGATCTGGATGCGAAGGCCTTCCGGGGTCTCGTCGATGATCAGGTGTTTGGAAAGCTCGGCCAGTTCAGGCATGTCCTGCATCGCCTGACGCAGCGACATTTCGGCGCTTTCGAACGCGGCGGCTTCGCGGATGGCGCGGGCGCGGTCTTCGGCGCTCTGGGAAACTTCCGGCGCATCCGCGCCCTGATTGTCGCCCACCCCGGCCTGACGCTGTTCCTCATTGGTGCGCTGGCGGGCTTTGGGCGCCAGTTGTTCGATGACGGAAGACGCGCCGCTGCCTTTTGCGCCGTCTTCGCCGATGGACGTGCCGCCCAGCACGCCGCCGGAGCCCGATTGAGAGGGGCTGACGCTGGCGGGGGCGAAATAGTCGGCGATGCCGCGCTTCTGCTCAGGCGTCGTGGTATTGATCAGCCACATCAGCAGGAAGAACGCCATCATGGCCGTCACGAAGTCCGCATAGGCGACCTTCCAGGCGCCGCCATGATGACCATGGCCGCCGCCTTTCTTGACCTTCTTGATTATGATTGCCTGATCGCCCGCCATGTGAATCGCCGCGCTTGCCCTTGTTTTCAGCGGTCTATATGCCGCCAACGAGGTTAAGAGCGCGTTGCCGCTCTTTTTTACGGTTTTGAGGATCGCTGAATGGACTTCACGGATCGCGACTATCGCGACGCGCTGGCGCGCTACACCACGGGCGTTACGGTCGTAACCGCGGCGGGCGAAGATGGCGGCGGGGCGGGGATCACCGTCAATTCCTTCAGCTCGATCTCGCTCGACCCGCCGCTTGTTTCCTGGTCGCTGGGCCGGGACAGCAAGCGGTTCGAGCTTTTCGGCAAGGCGGATAATTTCGCCGTGAACGTGCTGGCGCACGAACAGGAAGTGCTGGCGAAAACAATGGCCGAAACCACCAGCCTGGATTCCGCGGCCCCGTGGGAGCCGGCGAAGAACGGCGCGCCCTGGATCCTTGGCGCGGTCACGCGGCTCGCCTGTGAGACTTACAAGCGGGTCGAGGCGGGGGACCATGTGATCATTATCGGACAGGTCGTGGATTATGATCACAGGGACAAACCGGCCCTGACCTATTACCGCTCAAATTACGGCCGGGCGGAAAGCCACTAGGGGCTTAAAGCGAATTCATGAATTCCTGCAGTGTTTTCAGCTCGCTCAGGATTTCCGCGTCCCGCTTGGCCGCGGCTTCATCCACGCCCCATTGCTCCTGCTGGAATTTTTCTTCCAGCGTCGCCAGCGCATAGGCTTCATCCGCGGAATAGCGGTTGCGGATCAGGGCGAAGGCCAGCACGGCGGAGGTCATCATCCCGGCTGCGTGGGCCAGGCCGGTAAGCCGCAAATCATCCAGCTCCAGGGCCAGACCGCGAACGCGTTCAAGAGACTCTGGCGGATGATTGGCTGTCTGAATGCCGCAAACAGTTGAAAGGCTTACGCCGAGTTCCTGATTTGCCCATTCAAGAGCGGCGTCCCATTGCTCCGCCTGTCTCTGCGTCAGGTTTTGCGGATGCTCCGCGCGATGGCACAGCACGTCCGTCTGGGCGTACTGGGTCAGCCAGTCCGCGGTGGCTTCGCGCGCCGCGCCCATCCGGTCCTGCGCCAGATTGGCCAGGCGGGTCAGGGGCAGGTCATTGGCCTTGATCTGCTCGCCTTGCGCATTCCACTCATCGGCGATCTGCGCCGCCGCGGCGCGCGTGGGCAGGGTCAGTTTCGCGCCGTCGGGCGTCATCATCGGCTTGCCGTCGAGCAGCACGTTATATCCGCCCTCGGCGCCGGAGGCCTCGGCGTGTTTATAGAAGCGTTTGAACCCTTTGCTCATGCCGCCAGTCCGTGCGGGAAACCTTCCAGGTGAACATCCAGATCGGGAAATTTGTCGAACACCGCGTGTGCGCCCGCCGCTTCCAGTTCATCCCGGGTCTGAAAGCCCCAGCTGACGCCGATACAATGAACGCCGGCGGCCCGGCCCATGCCGATATCGTGCTCTGAATCGCCAATCATCAGGGTCCCGGCGGGCTCCAGCCCGACGCCGGCCATGCATTCGCGCACCATGAACGGGTGCGGTTTTCCCGGCCCGTCATCGGCGCAGACAATTGTATCGAAGAACCGGGACAGATTGTGCGCCTGAACGGCCGCGCGCACGCCGCGTCTGGATTTGCCCGTGGCGATCGCCATCAGCCAGCCTTCATCCTTCAGCCGCGTCAGCGTTTCCAGGGCCCCGTCATACATCGGCTCGTGAAAATCCGGACTGTTGCGGTGCGCCACGAACGCCGCCTTATAACGGCGGGACAGGGCGGCGGCGCGTTCCTGCCCGATATCGGGCGGCGCAAGACGGCGCAGCGCCTCGTCCAGCGACAGGCCGACAACCTTGCGCGCGTCGTCATGGTGCGGCGTGGTCAGGCCTTCGCCCTGAAACGCCTGGCTCATGGCGTGGGCGATCGACTGACGGGAGTCGATCAGCGTTCCGTCCATATCGAAAATGGCGAGTTTCAATCCCGGCATGGCCCCCTCCGGCGCGTCCGAATCGTTTGAAAGGACCAGTGTGTCAGGCCCTAGGCGAACGGGTCCATATAGGCGGCCGGATCGAATCCGAAAGTGTTGAACGTGTTCGCCATGTGATCGGGCAGGGGGGCCGTGATCTCGATTGTCCCGCCGCGCGCTGTCGGAAGGGTCAGGCTGCGCGCATGCAGGTGCAGGCGCTTGTCGAGCCCTTCGGGGGTCGGGATGTCGCAAACATATTTTCCGTCGCCCAGTATGGCGTGACCGGCCGCGGCCATGTGAACGCGAAGCTGATGCGTGCGCCCCGTCATGGGTTTCAGCGCCACCCAGCTGGCCCGCCGCCCGGCTTCCGCGACGACGGCGTAATCGGTCAGGGAATAGCGCGCGCCTTCATCGCCATGTTCGGCGAACACCATCTGCTCGCGGTCGGGATTGTCGCCCATGCCCGCGGCCTTCCTGACATGGCCCTTGATCACGCCCTCGCGCGGCCGGGGCGCGCCCAGCGCAATCGCCCAGTAAATCTTTTGCAGGTCGCGGCCCTTGAACAGCTTGGCCAGCCTCGCGGCTTCCTGCGTCGTTTTGGCGACGATCAGGACGCCGCTCGTGTCGCGGTCCAGCCGGTGCACAAGGCGCGGCGTTTCGCCGTTGCGCTCCAGCGCGGGCAACATGCCGTCGATATGGCGCGTGGTCTTGGAGCCGCCCTGAACCGCCAGTCCGGACGGCTTGTTCAGGGCGATCATCGTCTCGTCCTCATAGAGGATGAGCGAGCGGATCAGCTTCGCATCCCTGGCCGGAACGCCCGGCTGGTCCGGCGTTTCCTCCGGCGCCGGCAGGGGCGGCACGCGCACTTCCTGCCCCGCCTCCAGCCGCGTGTTTGATTTGACGCGGCCGCTATCGACGCGAATCTCGCCCTTGCGCAGCATCTTCTCCAGCTGGCCGTGCTTGATGTGCGGGAAGCGCCGCTTGAACCAGCGGTCCAGACGCACGCCGTCCTCGGACGGATCCACCGGCAGGTGCTTCACCTCGCTCATGCGAACGCCTTTCGCGCCAGATACAGTCCGGCAAACAACGCCATCAGGCAAAGGATGACGGAGCCCGCCGCATAGAAGCCGGCGCTGGCGAATTGCTTGCGTTCAATCATCAGCGCGGTCTCCAGCGAAAAAGCGGAAAATGTCGTGAAGCCGCCCAGCAGGCCGACGCCCAGAAACAGGCGCAGATCGCGCCCGCCATCGACCTTGTAGGCCAGCCACCCGGCCAGCGCCCCCATCAGAAGCGAGCCCAGAATATTCGCCGCCATCGTGCCGTATGGCCACGCCGGCCCCAGCCAGCGCATGGAAGCCTGTGACAAAAGGTGACGGGCCGCCGCGCCCGCGGCGCCGCCCGTGGCGACCAGTAGAAGCGATTTCATGGGCGAAGCGGTAAGCAAGTGCGCCCGCCGAGGCAAGCCGACAAGGCTTATCGCGAGAAGCGGGGCCGCGGACGGGTGCGCAGGGCGACCCAACGCTCCGCGGCAAGCAGAAACAGGAACAGCGTTGCGCTGCCCGCCGCCGGGGCCGGATTCCAGTCAGCCCATGCGTGTTGCAGCAACAGCGCGCCGACGCCCCACGCCACGGGCAGGGCATAGGCTGCGGCGCCGCGAGTCAGGTTCAGCCCGATCAAGGCCAGAACGCCGCCGAACGCCATGATGATCAGCGTATAGGTATCTTCCGTGCCCCCGATGGGATTGATCCCGTATTCCAGCCGGACCGCGGCCAAATTCGCCATCAGGGCCAAAGTGATCCAGCCGAAGAAAAGCTGGAACGGATAGATCGCCAGCCACCGCACCGCCTCGGTATCGGACTCCGGCCGGCTTCGCAGGCTCAGCGCCAGCCAGGCCAGCGTCACATAGAGCGCGGCCATGACGGGCAGGGTGGTCCAGAAGGGGGCGAACATCGACAAAACTGACCAGAGCGCGGCCAGCCCCATGGCCAGCGCCGTGCCCCAGCCTTCGCTGCGCAGATAGGAGGACCGGCCCTTGCCGGGCAGCGCCTGCCAGAACGCGAATAGAATGGTCCAGGCGAAGATCAGACCCCATATGGAAAACGCCCAGCCCGGCGGCACTGCGTTGGCGTCTGATCCTGGATTTTGCCCGATCTCCTTGCCGACGCCGAAGATCAGGGGGATTTGCGGCAGAGCGAAGTTCGCCAGCGCCGCGATGACGTTCACCGTCTGGCGGACTCTGTCGATTGGCGTGGCGCGGCCCAGTGGCATGAGTTGAGCAAACCCGCTGAATCGAGTCGCTGCAAGGTCATGGCCCTGAAATTCGCGGCGATCAGGCTCCGTTCCCGAACAATGCAGCTTCCAGCGCCTTGCGCATATCGTTCACCGGCGCGCCATTCTGGTTGGACAGGATGACAATGGTCACATCATGGTCGGGATAGCGCGAAAGCCAGGCGGCATAGCCGTCCCCGCGCGCGCCATAGAAATGACTGAGCAGGCCGCCGCGCTCCGCCGTCATCAATCCATAGGCGTGGCTGGACGAAAGCGCGTAATCCGGGGTTACCATGGCGTCCAGCATTTTCGCCGTGGTGAGACGTTCCCCGAACAAGGCGTTTGCAAAAGCCGCCAGATCGCGCGCCGTGGCATAGGCGCCTTCCGCGCCGCGCAGATAGGTTTCTCCGGCGCAGACAATCTCAGGCGCGCCGTCTGACATGGCGTAGCCGGCCGCCATGTTTGCGATGGCGGCGTTCGGCGCGGCGATGCCGGCATTGCTCATGCCCGCCCGCTTGAAAAGCTGGGCATCCATGATGGTTTCAAAGGACTCGCCATAAGCGGCTTCAAGAACAGCCGCCGCAAGGGCGTAGTCGAACCGGGAATCGCGATAGCGGGAGCCGGGCGCATGGAGCGGATCTGACGGCTCATCAGCCTGAAGAATGGCGGACAGACGCTCGCGCGGCCCGCCCTGCGGGCTTGCCTCCAGCGCCGCCGAGAGGTCGGGGAGGCCGGAAGTCTGGTTGAGCAGGTGACGTATCTTCACGCCGTTCCAGCTCTCCGGGCAGGCCGACAGATAAGCGCAGATGGAGGCTTCCAGATCGATCACGCCCTGATCGGCCGCGCTGTGAAATACGGCCGCGACAAGCGGACGGGTCAGCGCCTGCAGCGCAAAGCGCGTATCCGGCGCATTCGCGACATCCAGCTGATAATTGGCGCGCCCGTAGGCCTGTTCGAAAATGCTGTTTCCGCCGCGTTCTATGCGAACGACGCCATAGAACTCGGCGGCATAGGGCTCCAGAGCTTGCCCGGCATCGCCCGGCGACTGGCTGAAAGCGGCCCCTGCAGGCCAAAAAAATGTCAGGCAAAGCAGGAAATCTCGAATGATTTTCACGCTGAAACTCCAACGGATCGGGGCGAACGGCCTTGGCACCGTCCGCCCCGCATTCTCCGGTAAGACGCCTTCAAAAAGAGGCGTTATTCAGGCTTGCGGAATTTCAGGGTCATACGGTCGGATTCGCCGATATCGGCGTATTCCTCTCCACCGCCGCCAGAGGGCGGAAGCGTCCAGACGCCGTCTTCATAATCAGCGGTGTCGGCCGGATTGGCGTTGATGCCGGATTGAGAGTCCAGCTCGAATCCGCCGCGCTCGAAAGCGGCAATGACATCGGCTTCGCGCAGATAGCCATTATCGCCGCTGGCGTAGTCGTCGGAAGCCGTGGCGTTCGCGCGATGCTGAACCACCCCGACAACGCCGCCCGGCTTCAGAATTTCAAAGGAGTCCTCGACGGCTTCGTCCATATAAGCAACATCGAAGCGATTGAGATGATGCAGGGCGCGCACGAACAGGACGGCGTCGACCTGCCCGTCCAGAGAAGCCGGCGTTTCGCCGATGACATAAGCCTCGACCTCGGCGCCGTCCGGACCGTTTTCCATCAGCTTGGCCGGCGCGGTTTCCGTCCAGCTGGCGATTTCCGCCGCGGCGTCATCGTTCCAGTTGTCGCCATACATGCCTTCCCAGACGCCGGTCTGGTAATTCAGGGCAATGTAACGACCCTCGGGCGTCAGGTAGGGCAGGAGGACGCGCGTGTACCAGCCGCCGCCCGGCAGGGCCTCGGCCACGGTCATGTCAGGTTCGATGCCGAAGAAAGCCAGCGTCTCGCCCGGGTGGCGGAATTCGTCACGCGCGCGGTCGTCGTCGCGGCGGGTGTCGGAGAGCACGCTGTCCAGTTTTTCCTGCGCCTCGGCGTTGAGGGCGGAGTCCGCCATCTGGCTGTCGGCGCCCATATCCGCATCCATGTCGGACATGTCATCGCCTGCATCGTCCATTGGCTCGTCCATGGCGCCGGTATCGGCGTCATCGGCCGGGGCGGCGTCAGTCATTGCGGCATCGTCCGCGGCCGGTTCCTGCGAGCAGGCGGTCAGCAAGGCGATGGCGGCGGCGGCGGTCATCCAGCGTGTCATGTTGGTACTCCCCATGAATTGGTCTTGGTTCAAAGGTTTAGCCCGAAGCGGCGGCGTTACCAATGCCGTCCGTCGCGTTCAGGCCCAATCCCGTCTCAGAAACCGGCCCGCGCGCTCACGCGCGACCCCCGCCGCCCGCCGCGCCCGCCGGAGGGGAGACGCGGCGCGTCTGTGCGGGGCGTTGCGTAACGCCAAGGCGGCGCGCTCCGCCGCAGCGCCTGAATCCCAGTCGGCCAGGAGCTGGCGGTGCAGGGCGATATCCGCGCCAAGTATATCCTTCGCGGAGTCCGCGTGCGTCTTTGTCAGCGCCGCGGCTTCTTCCTGCGCCGAGGCGGGCGTGCGGTTGCGGCTGGGCGCGGCGCCGCGCCATCCAAGTTCGCGCCTCATCACTTCCGCCGCTTCTCCGGCGCGCTCGGCCGCGAACAGCGCCAGCGGACGGTCATTGTCCTGCAGCAGGCCGACGCAATGGCTCAGAAAATCCCGGCGCTTTTCAAGAAAAGCCTCGAATTTCGCTTCGCCGTTCGCGACCGCCACGCTTTCGGGGTTCTCCGGATCGGGGGATCGTTTCATGGTCAGCCATTCGCTGACCGCGCGCTGCACGGGGTCGCGCAGCCATGTCATAGTCGCGGCGTCCGGAAAAGCTTGCAGAAATTCATAGGCGACGTGGCCGTGGATCGCCTCGATGCCGCCTTGCTGGATCATCTCTTTTGCCTGCCCGGCTTCTCCGCGTTTCAAAAGCGCCATCGCCTGACGGATCTCCGGCCGGGCGCCGCGCTCTCCCGCATAGGCGAAGGCGGCAGCGCGTCCGAGATTGGATTCCAGGAAAATCCGGAAAGCGGTCCCGGCGGTCTTGGATATGTGGAGGGAAATCAGCATGCTGGTTTGCGAGTCTCCGCCGCAGGGGCCGGGGCAGATTAGGGAAGGGGCGCGGCCATGACCACGCATCGGGTCCATAAATATTCCAGCATCGCCCGGCCGCTTGAAGCCAACTATCCCACGAACCGCGCTGTCCTGTTCCTTGCGCCGCTGGCCGGGATTGCGGTGGCGGTCGCGGACATTGTCTGGTTCGACGCCGGGCCGCTGGCGGCGCTGCTGACCGCGATCCTTGGTCTTCTGGTCGCTTTTCTGTCCTGGGCGCTGACGCGGGAGCTGGCGCCGGACCATGAAAGCGCGGCGTTCCTGGCGCTGGTTGCCGCGCCGTTCGGCCTTCTTTTGGGACCGGCGGCGATCCTCAGCGCCGCCGTCGCGCTTTTTCTTGCGCGGATTGTAAACCGGACGGTAGGCCCCGCGGCGACAGGCGCTGATTGCATTCTGACCCTGATCCTGCTGGCGCTGGCCATGTGGCGGGACGGGGCTTGGGCGCTGGGCGTGGCGGCGATGCTGGCTTTCGCGCTGGACGCGACCCTGTTCCGGCCGCAGCCGCGCCGCTGGTTATTCGTTCTGGCCTCTCTGGTGATGACCGTGGCGGGGTTTGTGCTGTTTGGCGCGGCGGATGCGGTAAACATCGCCGCAGCGCCTTATGAATATCTGGGACTCGCCGTGGCCCTGACATTGGGGGTCCTGTTGATTGCGATGACCCAGCCCGCGCCGGTTTCAGTCTGTGACGCGACTGGAGAGCCGTTGAACCGGGCGCGGCTCTCCTATTCGATCGTCGTCGTTCTTGTGTCCGCCTGGGCCCTGGCGCTGGCGGGACAGACCGGGCTGGTCGCGGGCATTCCGATCTGGGCGGCGTTGGCGGCCGCCGTTGAAGGCCGCATCATGCCCAAGCGTAAAGTCTAGTCCGGCAGCTGGAACAGCGTCTCCACGCTGACCCCCAGCGCGCGGCCGAGTTTCAGGGCCAGCTCGGTCGAGGGAACGAAGACGCCATTCTCGACCGTGTTTATGGTCTTGCGGCTGACCCGGACCTTGGCCGCCAGTTCGGCCTGGGTCAGGCCGGCGGCGGTTCTGTGCTCCTTCAGACGATTGAGCAATCGCACGGCCGCCGCCATCAGCCGCGCTCCAGCAAGGCGAAACGGAAGAGCGGGGCGGCGACGCCCAGAACCACGATGATGTGCGCAACTTCCGTGGCGGTGACAGGCTGGAATTGCGACAGGGCCAGCAGGCCCGCCGCGCCGACCAGCATGACCCAGTAGGCGAAGCTGAAAGCGCGGGCGCGATTGGCCTGTGTCAGTTCGTCTTCAAGCGCGGCGCGCGCTTCCGGATCCCGGACGCCCGCCGCGCGGCCCCACACGAACACGGCGATCAGGGCGGCGGCCCAGATCAGGAAACCGGCGAGGCTGATCAGGCTGGCGCTGCCGGCCTGCCACTGGCTGAAACTGTCCATGAGCGGAATCTGCCAGGCGAGGAATGCGCCTGCGCTGACCATCAGAAGAATGCGGCGCCGTTGCGCCAGACGTTCGATCTTTTCCATATCCGGTCTCCGGGGTTACCTTTGGGTTACATGATATGTGATACGTATACGTTACATTATGTAACGTCAAGGTAACTTCTCTGATTTCGGCTTCAGTCCCGAAGCGGCCGGGTCAGGCGGCGTCGATAAGGGGTTTGAGGGCGGGGTGAATGTCCGGCGAGTTTTCCTTGATGAAGCGCAAGAGCGCTTTCTCGGACTCGCTCAGCTCGCCATCTCGGCGCAGGCGGGCGGCCAGCCATTCGGCCTCCATCCGCGTCACCGTTTCGGAGGCGGCGATATCGGCGGCCATGCGGTCATTGTGTTTTTCCATGACCTGGCGCGCGGAAGGCTGGCGATAGGCGTTCAGGATGCCGGAGAACCCCGAAGACGCCATGCGGCCGACAAAGCCGGCGACATCGGTGGAGCCGGAGCCCAGCCACTCGTCGCGCGCCAGCGCAACTTCGCGTGACGGCGCGGAATAACCCGACGCGGCCATCAGGAAATTGGCGAGCGCCTTGGCGAACAGGTCGGTCCAGTCCGGATCGTTATCGGCGTCCGCGACGGCGTCATTGATGTCGAACAGGATTTCCGCCTCGGCGCGGGTGATCGCCGCGCCGCCGTCGCTGCCATAGGCATAGATGACACGGCGGAGAAGGGCGGCCTCGGCGGCGTTGACGCGGCCCGGTTCAAGCCGGCTGTCGCGCGCCAGCGGTCCGCGGCCTTCCAGAACGGCTATCCGGATCTGGTCCATCGCGAACAGGAAAAGCGGTTCCGGCGCGTGGTCGGCTTCTTCGAGGATCTTTACGAGCAGCATCAGCTCGGTCTCGGTCTTCACCTCGCCGTCGCGGTCGATGTGCTTCATGAGCCAGCGGGCATTGGCCTCGCTGATATAGCCGATCGGGTTTTTCTGGCGGACCAGGAAATCGCTGAGCGCTTCAAGGAAGAAGCTGACCCATTGCGGGTCGCGGCGATGGGCGGTCTCGTCGATGGCGAACAGGGCCTCGACCTCGTCCTTGTCGACATACATGTCGGGATAGACGATGCGGCGCACGGCCTGCGTGTCCTCCGCCGAAACGCGGCCTGATTGACGGACGCGTGCGAGTATATCGCTCATCGGACCCATGGCGCGGACCTCCCTTGAAATATCCGGATGGTGGCCGAGCCATAAATGAAATGCGTTAGGGGAGCGTGAAAATAGCGGTCCAAATTTGATGCGCCGACAGAATTATAAAGGAACATGGCGGCGCGGGGGCGCGTTTCACGGGTCAATCGATCACGCAAAAGGAGATCGAACCCATGCGTAATAAATATCTGATTTCGAGCGCCGCCGCGGCGGCCCTGTTCGCGCTGGCCGTTCCGGCCCAGGCGCAGGTTGTTGGCGGCAGCGTCGTGAACGAGACTACCGGTCAGGTAAACGGCCCCGTCAATGGCGCGGTTCGCGGCCAGACCGAACTGGAAGGCGAATTTCAGCGCGGCGAGCTCAAGGAGCGCCTTGATGACGCCGAAGACCTTCGGGAAGAGCGGATGGACGATCTGGAAGATCGCGCCGAACGCCGGGCTGACGAGCTGGAAGACCGCGCGGAGGACCGCGCCGACCGTCTTCAAGACGCGCGCGCTGACGCCCGCATGGGCGCAGAAGCGCGTATCGAAGCGGCCCGCGAGCGCCGGGCCCGCGCCAATGCCCGTTATGACGGCGACGCCCGCGCCCGGGCGGGCGTGAATTCGCGCGCGGCGGTCAATGCCAATGATCGCGCCCGTGTTCGCGCCAACGCCAATTCGGCGGTCAATGCGGATATCGATTCCTCGCTGATGGTGCGCGATTACCGCAATTTCGATCACGGCGCGCAGGTGCTTGTCGACGGACAGGGCTGGGTCTGGGTTCCCAGCAATGCGCGGCTGGACGCCAATGGACGCGTTGTTGCCCGTTAGCGGCAATCAAGAATTTTGATAATTGAAAGGGCGGCCATCGCGGCCGCCCTTTTTCATGGCTATTCGGTCTCGCTGATCCAGGCCATGCCGTCCGGTTCGTCGCCGGTGACCAGCTCTCCGGTCACCTCGCGGCTGGCGACATCGATAATGGTGATCCTGTCATCCTGCGTATTGGCGACGAAGGCGCGTTTGCCGTCAGGCGACATCAACACGCCGACCGGGACCGCGCCGACATCGATGGAGCCCAGATGCGCGCGGCTGGCCGCATCGAACACGGCGACGGCGTTGGAGCCGGCATTGGAGATCCAGACCTGCGAGCCGTCCGGCGTGAACTTGGCGCGGATCGGCACTTCGCCTTGCGAGGAAATCGTCTCGATCACCTCGTCCGCCGCCGGGTCGATGATGGCGATTTCGCCCTGGTCGCGGCTGGTCACCCAGACTTCGGAGCCGTCGGGCGAGACGTCGATGCCTTCCGCCCCGGCGCCGGCGGTGATGGTGGCGACGCTGTCATCGGCCCGGTTGATGACGGTGACGGTGCCCGACCCGATATTGGTGACATAGAGCTTCTCGCCGTGCGGCAGGGGCACGATCATGTGGCTGACATCCTGCCCGGTTTCCCAGGTGTTCAGGAGCGCGCCGCTGGCGGCGTCCAGCTCAACCACCGTTCCCGTGCCCTCCGTCGTCACCCAGAGCTTCGAGCCGTCGGCGGAAGACCACACGCCATGCGGGCCGCGATTGGGGCCGAGACTCCATGTGGCGGCGACTTCGGCGCTGGCCGGATCGATGACGGTGACGGTCGAGCCTTCGGCGGATCCGTAATCGGTGACATAGACGGCAGAGCCGTCGGACGCGGTCCAGGCCTCATGCGGGTTGGCGCCGGTCGGGACGGTGGCCGTGACCGTCAGAGTTTCGGGATCGACGAGGGCGAGCGTGTCCTCTCCCTTGTTCACGACCGCGATCTGGTCGGCGAACGCAGGGGCGGCGAGGGTGGTTGCGGCAAGGAGGGCAATAAGGGTTCTTGTCATTTAGGTGTCGTCCTGGCTGGTGCGGATGCGGGTATTCTGGTCATGGGTCAGGCGCCATTGCCCGTCCTCCAGCGCGAAGGTGAGGGCGAGATAGCTCTCCGACCAGTAAGGGTCGCCGTTTTCAAGCGTGGTTTCAAACCGCGTGCGGTAAAGCGCGGTGGAAAGCTCCGCGCCTTCGATGACGCGGACCGGGGTGAAGCTCATGCGCCACGTCTCGTCCGCGAACCAGTCGCGGTGAAAATCCATCACTTCAGCGCGGGTCTCGATCAGGCGTCCGTCCGGGAAGATCAGGGTGAGGGTGTCGCCGCCGGTGATCGTCGCCTCATAGGCGGCCAAGTCGCGCGTCTGTATGGCTTGCAGATGCGCGTCCAGCGTTTCGCGGAAACCGGACGCGCCGGCGCTCTGCGAGCAGGCGGCGAGAAAGACGAGGCAGAGGGCAAACGGTTTCATCGGCGCGTCTCCTGATCTGGCGGAACGCCAGACTAGCGGATCGGCGGCGCTGCGGGAGCGGTTTTTTTACCCTCGCCCGCTCGCCTCTCTCTGCCGTCATCCTCCGGCTTGACCGGAGGACCCAGGGAACGTGGGGCGGGAGATTTAAACTGGGTCCTCCGATCTTCCCCCGGCTCAAGGCCGGGGTCCGTCGGAGGATGACGTTCTTTTTTGCCTTTTTCTCTTTCAGCTCCCGGAAATGGCGCAGCCATTGTCCGGGATCCAGTTTGCAACGGGGCCGCCGTCTCTGGACCCCGGATAATCGCTTCGCGATTTCCGGGGACTCGTTGGGGTGAACGCCTTCGCCTCCACGGCGCATCCGCCGCAGAGGTTGGAAAAGAAAACACGACCCCTCTGATCGAGTCAGAGGGCAAGGGTGGCGCGGCGCGTCTTTCGGGACGCCGGTTACCGTGTGTTTGTATGTTTCGCGTCTTCGAAAGACGCGCCGCGCGGTTCTTTTGCGGAGGGCGGGAGTCGCCTCGACCGGCCTCTCCATCCGCTTTCCGCCAGAGTCTTAATAGCCAGGGCA
>NZ_JACESD010000056.1:0-18216 GCF_013911995.1 Euryhalocaulis sp. | reverse complement strand
GCCCCGGCCCGGCCCGCCGCCACCGCCGCCGCGGCCAAACAAGTCGGCGAAAATATCGCCGATATCCTCGAATCCGCCGCCGCCCGGCCCGGCGCCTTGGGAACTATAGCTGTACCCCTGCTGCCGGCCGCCCGGACGCGGGCCGCCGCCTGCAAACGGGCCGCGTTCATTGCCCTCGGCGTCGATTTCGCCGCGGTCAAAGCGCGCCCGCTTGTCGGGATCGCTCAGAATATTGAAAGCCGTGGTCGCGGCCTTGAACTTGTCCTCGGCCGCCTTGTCGCCCGGCCGCACGTCAGGGTGCAGCTCTTTGGCGAGCTTGCGGTACGCTTTCCGTATCTCGTCTTTACTGGCGTTTTTGGAAACGCCCAGAAGTTTGTACGGATCGTCCGCCACAGATGTCCTCTCGCCTGATCTCTCAGAAATAACGCCCGGAACGGCGCGCGCCGCAAGCGCCAAGAGATAAGCGCAAGGACGCTAGAGATAAAGAACCCGCGCCGCCGGCGCGCCGGCGCCCCACTGGCCGGAAAGCTGGGAAACGCGGATTTCCAGCGCGCTCGCCGCGCCGCCAAACAGCGCGATTTCCTGCGCATTCGCCAATAACGCCCGTGGCGCGGATGCGTTCAGCGTCAATGCTGTCTCCCCGTCCTTGATGATCTCGACCGCATAAGCCTCCATTGTCTCGCCCAGCGGAACGTCCGGCGCGGCCCAGTCATCGCCGCCGATGCGGGTGCGCCGGGTCCAGGAAATCTCAATCCCCTCCGCCGTCCGCACGCCCCTCAAATGCGCGGGCGACAAGGGACGCAGCGCATATCCGGTCCAGTGCGCGCCTGTCAGCGTCGCGCCCTCGTCATACGGGCTCAGCGCGGGCGCCCCGGCCGCCAGGCTGAGCGGGGCCTGGCGCGAAAGGCCGGAAACGTCCAGCCGCTCCAGCGCCGGGTCCAGAACCACGACCCGCGCCCCTGTCGCCTCAACAACCGTCCCGCTCGCCTTGAAAGCCGCATCGTCCAGATCCGCGCCGCAACGCGCATCCCCCACATCCGCATCGCACCGCCGCGAATAGACCCGCCCCGTCGTCTGGGTCAGGCGGTGCGAGGGCGCGCGCAGTTCCGCCTCGAAGGCCAGCGCCCCGCGCCGCGTCTCCCCGATCTCGCCGCGCCAGGCCGCATAGCGATGCTCCGGCTCCGTCCAGTCCACGCGGAAAACCGTCACCGCCGCCTCGTCCCACAGCCCGGCGGCGATATCGGCCTGGGTGATTGCATCATCGTTCAGCGCGCCCAGCACGCTCCCTGCATCCACGCTCAGGCCCAGCTCCCGCCGGATATCGCCTGGCTCGAACCCGCCCTGCGCCCGGTAATCGGCGCCGTCAAAGCTGAGGTCCCGGTCATGGCTGGTAAACCCGAACACCGCCCCGTCGCGGCGCTCCACCCGCCAGCACCAGCACAGAGTCGTCACCCCGTCCTCCAGCTTCGCCTGAAGGGCGTCCGGTATCTGTCTCATCTAATTTTCCTCTTGATGCTTCCGGCGGCGGCCCCGCCGCGCTATGCGGGTCGCGCAATGCTTCCCGCGCTCGCTCAGGCCCTTCCGGTTTTCGCCATCATCGCGCTCGGCTTTTTCGCCGGGCGCGCGAACCTGATCGCCGGCGACCAGGCGCAGGCGCTCAACCGGTTCGTCTTCCTGTTCGCCATGCCCGCCGCGCTGTTCATCTTCGCGGCCACGAACCCGCCGCCCGGCCTCGCCGACCTGCCCTTCACCGGCGTCTATCTCGGCGTCGCAGTGGGGATCTTCTTCGTCAGCCTGATCATGGCGCGCACCCTGTTTAGCCTCTCGCTGAGAGAGGCCGGGGCGCACGCCTTCGGCTCCACGCTTGGCAATGCGGTGTTCCTCGGCCTGCCCATCGTCCTGACGATAGAGGGATGGGGCGCGCCCTATCTGCTGTTGATGCTGTGCGAGGGGATCGTGATCATCGCCCTCGGCGCGGCCTTCATCACCGCCCCGGAAGACGGCCAGACCGGCGTTTCCCTGAAAGCGGGCGCGGACGCCCTGCGCCGGGTCGCCCGCAATCCCATCGTGCTGGCGATGATCCTCGGCTTTCTGGTCGCCATGCTGCGCCTGCCGGTCCCGGAACCGGCGGAAAATTTCTTCCGCCTGCTGGGCCGCGCCGCCGGTCCCGCCGCGCTGTTCGCGCTGGGCGTCAGCCTCGCCGTCGCTCCGCGCGGCCCGGTGGCCGAGCGTGCAGGGCGGCTTACCGCCATCACATTAATGAAGCTGATCGCCATGCCCGGCCTCACCTGGCTCGGCATGATCCTGATCGGCGCAACGCCTGAACAGACCGGCGCGGCGGTGCTGTTCACCTCAATGCCGACCGCTGTCGCCGTCTTCGTCCAGACCGCGCATGAGCGCGTCTATCAGAACACCATCGCCGCCGCGATCACGGTGACGACGCTACTCTCACTGCTCAGCGTCACCCTCGTCCTCGCCCTCTTCAACGCCTGACTCCTCAAACGCCGAACACGGCTCATCCGGGCGTTCATGACACTCCGCCTCGACATAGGTCTTCAGACGGTCGCCGATGAAGTGGTCCCACACCCCGGCGGCGGCCTGCGCGCCCTGCTCGTTGATCTGGCCGCTGATATTCACCAGCACGTCGAACTGCGTCCCCGCCTCGGTCGGCGACAGCTTGTAGCTGACCACGAAATTCATCGCGTTGCCATTGAAACCCAGCGGCCCGTCAAAGCGCAGCGCCTCGCCCGGCTTCACATAGATCACGGTCGCGTGCAGCACTTCCGCGCCATCGCCGAAGCGTTCGATGAAATGCCCGCCGGCTTTCGGCTCCAGGTAAAACTCGTCCGGATCCATCCCGAACCCGCGCGAGAAGCTGTGATCCCACCAGCCGGAGACATCGCCCGTCGCCGCGTCGAACACGGTCTGCGGATCGGCCGCAATCTCGTAACTCTGGCTGATCGAATAGCCCTGCGTGGTGAATTGTTCGGTCTTGGCCTGTGCCGCCATCGGCGCAGCGAGTCCCGCCGCCAGCAAAGCCCCGGTCAGAATGCGCATCGCGTCTCTCCCCCATTGATTTGAGGCGCGATCATCGCCGCTTCCCGGCGCTCCGTAAAATGACAATCACGAAAGAATTTCGATCACCGGCAGGCTGACCGGCGCCCCGGCGCGGAACGCCTCGATCGCCACCTCAAACCGATCCGTGTCGAACCGCACCGGCGTATCGAACGCGAACCCCGCCGTTACCGCCGCGCCATTCTCCGGCGCCTGTAACAACGTCACGACCCCGGCCGCCGCATCCACGCTGAACGTCGCGGCATTCAGCTCCACGCCGTCCACCGACACGCGAACAGAATCCTCAACCGGCTTGGCGATTTCGCGCGTCCAGCTCTCTCCGCCGCTCTCATAGACCTCGCCGGCCAGCCAGTCGTCCAGATCCACCAGCCATCGTCCAGCAGGCTCTGGGTCGCCGCCGGCATGGCGTAGAGTTCGGCCGCCGGGAATTCCAGCAGGTCCATGGTCGGGGAGTCCGTCTCCGGCCGCGCCGCCGTCTCGCCCGCCCAGCCGGACGCCGCCCCGCCCAGGCTCACCGGCTTCTTGTAGGTTCCGGCGGAGATGCGCCGCACGCTGGCGATGGCGCGGATGGGCGAGGCCTCGGCCAGCCGCGCCTCGATGGTCCGCTCCGTCTCCTCGGGCACCACATAGCCGCCATCGGCGTCCGACCCGGCCGACAGCGATTTCACCTGCATCAGGCGCGCCGCGTCGCCCTGTCGGGCATAGGCGTCGAAGGCGGCCTTGGCCTCGCTCGGCCCGGCCGGTCTCGCCTCGCCCAGATCGGGGCGCGCGGCGTCCAGCGCCATGCGGTCCAGCGCCGCCTTCTGGCGGGTCAGCGCATCGTCGATCCGCCCGACCTTGTCCTCCAGCAGCGTGTCGGCGGCGGCCTTCTTCTCCAGCTCGGCCAGCCGTTCGTCATTGGCCGCCTTGAACGCCTCAAAGGCGCTCAGGAAATCATGGTGCGCCGCCTTGGTCTCCGGCGAGGCGGCAATCGTCTTGGCGTCCTGTTTCAATGGTCTCTCCTTGTTTCCAGGCACAAAAAAAGCGGCGCTTTAGGCCGCCATTACGTCTTCGGTTTCGATCAGTCGGAGCCGCGCTCCGGGCAGCATCGGGAAGGTCACGATGGAGACCTCCCACAGATCCAGCTCCAGCAGCTCCCGCCCCCGCGGCCCGCGCCGCATCCGGGTCGGCCGGTAGCCGATGGACAGCCCGTCCAGCGCCCCGGCCCGCACCAGCGCGCCCGCCGTCTCTCCCCGCGGTCCGGCGGCCAGCAGCTCGCCCTCCACGTACAGGCCGCGGGAATCTTCCCGGATCGCGCGCCACACGCCCACCGGCTCGCTGGCCTCGTGCTGGAACAGCATCCGCACCCCGCCCGTCCCGCGCCGCAGAAGCGCGGCCGCAAACGCGCCCGGGCGCACCACGTCGCCCGCAAGGTCCGCCGCCCCGAACAGGGAGGCGTAACCGGCAATCTTCGTCATCGGCGATTTTCCTTCGCGCAAAAGAAAACCGGCCGCGCATTCCGCGCCGCCGGTTTCCGATAAGCTATTCAGTTGTCAGGCAAAGCCTATTGCGCGTCGAGCGCGGCCTGTACCGCGGCGATCTCCACGCTGCCCTTGGCGTTCGCCACCATCTCCGCGTCCTCGGAGGCGCAAAGCTGGGTCAGCTGGGCGCTGGTCTGGGTGACGCCCTGTTTCAGGTTTTCCGGCATCGGGCCTTCGTAATTGGCCTGACGGGCCGTCACCAGCGCATCGAAACTGGCGTCGCTATCGACGTCCAGCAGCTTGGCGCGGCAGGAATCCTCAACCGCGGCGATGCCCAGAACCAGCACGTCGACCGGAACGGAGAGCTGCCCGCCCACCGCTTCGTACATCTGCTGATACTCGCCCTGGCCGCATTCCGCCGCCTCGGCGCCGGAAACCGCCTGTTGCACATCGCCGCTCAGATCGATCTCGGCTTCGGCCAGACGCGTCTCGACCTCATCCATCTGGCTGTTCAGGATGGCCTGTTCGCCCGCCGGAAACGCGCCGCATTTCTGCGAATAGGCGTCCACGGCTTTCATCACCATGTAGCCCTGCACGATTTGCGCAGCCTGCTGTTGCTCGGGGGACATTTGCTGTTGCGCAGCGCCCTGCTCGGCCGGGGCCGGCGTCAGCTGGGACTGGGCCGCGCCATCGTCCTGCGCCAGAGCCGGCGCGGCGGACACGGCCAGCGCCGCGGCGCTGGCGAAAATTACGTTCTTCATTCGAGTCAAACCTTCAATTTGTTTCTCTCGCGCGGCGGAACCTATTGGTCCGCACGCGTCTCGGCCAGCCCCGTATCATTACTGTTTGGCGACAATCGGGCTTCAATCCGCGCCAGCGCCGCGCCGGACAGCTCCACCTTCGCCTCGATCCGGGCCAGCCGCTCGCCCAGCGGCTGCGTCAGGTCGGCCCGCCGCTACAGCTGGCTCAGGCGTTCGCCCGCCGACCCGGCCCAGACCAGCGCCGCGCCCGCCTGCACCGTCATCGCCATGATTACGCCCAGCGTCACCTGCCGCTCCAGCCGCCAGCGTTCGCGCGCCGGCAACACCTTGCTCATTGCCCGTCTCCTTCCAGCCCCAGCGCCGCGCGCTTCTCCGCATCGCTCAGGAAGTCCGCCTCCGCCACGCGCTTCCATTCCGCCGCCCGGTCGGCTTCCACGCCCGGCGTCTTCGTCTCGTCCGCGATGATCTCCACGCCTTCGCCAAACCACGGCCGCGCCCACAGCGTCAGCGCCCGCGCCGTCTTGCGCGCCAGCGGAACCATCGCCTGCCGCCAGAAGGCCAGGTTCGCCTCGCGATAGTTCGCGTAGGTATTGTCCCCCGGAATGCCCAGCAGCATGGGCGGCACGCCGAAGGCCAGCGCGATCTCCCGCGCCGCCTCCCGCCGCGCCTCCAGGAACTCCATCTCGGCGGGCGAGAGCGACAGCGGCTTCCAGTCCAGTCCGCCATCCAGCACCAGCGGCCGTCCCGCATTCGCCGCCCCCTGGTGCGTTTCGGAAAGCTCCGCGCGCAGCCGCTCATACTGGTCCCCGGTCAGCCGCCCGTCCCCGCCCGAATAGACCAGAGCGCCGCTTGGCCGCGCCGCATTGTCCAGCAGCGCCTTGGTCCAGCCCGCCCCGACATTGTGTATGTCCACCGCCTTTGCGGCCGCCTCCAGCGGCGACAGCCCGTAGTGATCGTCCGCCGGGTGAAACAGTTTCAGGTGCAGGATGGGCGAGCGCCCGCTGGCCGCATTCCGCGTGAACCGCACGGTCCGACCCCCGGCGCTGTAATCCCAGCCCTCGGGCCAGCCGCGCGTTCCGGCGCGGACCCGCATCCGGTCGGGGCGCAGCGCGTACAGCTCCCGCGGCGCGCCATCCAGCGCCGCCGCCTCCAGATAGGCGTTCCCCGCGGTCAGCAAGTGCCCGTACAGCGTCTCGAACAATTCCGGCGCGCTCTCGCCCGGGTTCGGCGCGGCCAGCAGCGCCGCCGCCGGATCCTCCGCCGCCGCGCGCATCCCGTCCCGGCGAACCACGAAGGGCAGGCCCGCCGCCCCTTCCGCGATCATCCGCACACAGCGATGAACCACCGGGTTCGCGGCCACGCCCTCGCGCGCCATCCTGCCGTAATCGCGCGGCGTCCACACTGGCGCGCCCGGCGCCGATAGCGCCACCAGACCGCCCGCGCCCTGTTTCGCCGCCGGCGCGCGCTGAAACGCGCGCTGCATCAGACCCAGCATCGCTTACTCCTGTTATTTATTTGTTTTTACTGGCCTATTTGACGCCCCGATGACAGCGGCGTTCGGACCCTCTTAACCATTGCCGGGCGAGGCTGTGGACAAGTCAAAGAGAAGCGCGCCCGGCAAACGAGGATCGCCATGCATGAGATCGTCATAGACCAGAGCAAGGGTCTTGCCCGCGCCAGCCTTAGCGGCGTCATGACGATGGATGACAGGATGGCCGTGATGGAGGCCCTCTCGAAGCCCGAAACCCGCGCCGCCTGCCCCTATACGATTATCGACCTGTCCGGCGTCGACACCGACTCCGACACCTGGGAGGAGATAGAGTTCGCACGCTCCATCTCCCGTTTCACCGCCGCGTTCGAAGGCCGCCACACGGCGGTCATTGTCAATCCGGCTTTCCTGGTGTCCTCGATGGTGTGCTGGAACCTGCAAAATCTCGGCATCCGCATCACCGATTTCTACACCGAAGCCGAAGCCCGCGCCTGGCTGAACGAGGCGGAAGCCGCCTGACCTCCAATCCCGCGAGCCTGCCGAATATAGCGCCGCGCCCGTCCCGGTCTGATTTTTCCCGAAAATAAAATCTCAAACGATTGAAAACATTGCGCCCTGACCGCCGCCTCTCATGGAAAATCAATCGAATTTCCTCATAACGGGCAGCGTTTTCAGACTTGGCGAACTTACTCCTCCGCCTCCAGCGCGCTGTATTTCCACGGCCAGGGGAAATCCGTCCCGCCCAGCACATATTCGATAAGCTGCGGATAGACCCGGTCGCCCTTGGCCGTGTTCATCAGCAGGGCAACGCAGCGCTGCCCGTCATCCACGCAGGTCAGCATGTTGTCGGTCTTCTCGTTATGGCCGCCCTTTATGAAGCCGCGGCCGTCCGGCGCGTCCCAGACCTCCACGCCCAGCCCGCCGGAAAGATTCACCTCCGCGTTCGCCGGATTATCCGCCGGGTCCAGCGGCGGAAACTGGTGCGCCGAGGCAATCGCGATCTGCGGCGACAGCATCTCGTCCCTCGACGCCGCCGACACCACCTCGCCCCGCTGGAACGCGGCCACGAACGCCGCGAAGTCGCGGATCGTCGTGTCCATGGAGCCCGAAGCCCGCGTATTGTCCTGCATGTTGTGCCCGGCGTCCTCGCCATCGACCGTATAGCCGCTGGCGAAATTGGGCCGGAAATCCTCGCGCCAGACCATGCTGGTGCGGCTCATGCCCAGCGGATCGAAAATCCGGTCCCGCATATCCTCGCCCGGATCGCGCCCGATCACCTCGGCCACCGCCCGCTGTGCCAGAATAAATCCCTCGCCCGAATAAGCGTAGCGCGTCCCGGGATCGAGGTAGAATTTCAACTTCGCGTCCGGATCGAACCCGCCTTCCGGCGGAAAGAAGCGGAAATTCGCCCAGCCTGTTTGATGGCTCAGCAACAGCCGAAGCGTCAGCTCCCCCCACCGCTCGTCGCCCTCCAGATCGGCCCATTCCTCATATTCGGGCAGCGGCCTGTCGAAATACTCGCCAATCGGCCAGTCCAGATCGACCAGCCCGTCTTCGGCCAGTTGCATCACATAAGCCGCGAACACGAACTTGGTCAGCGACGCGCCATACATCACCGTGTCCGGATCCAGCGCCGCGCGCGGCTCCAGCTTGCGGTCGCCATAGGCCGCCAGGTGCGTGACTTCGCCGTTCTCGATCACGGCCAGCGCCATGCCCGGCACGCCCTCGCGCACGCGCAATTCCTCCGCGTAGGCGTCAATCTCCGCCGGCCCGGGCTGCGCTTGCGACGCCGCGCCCGCCCCCGCCGTCAGGCCAAGCGTCCCGGCAAGAGCCGCCGCCAATATCCAGTTATTCATTGTTATTTATCCGTCCTGTCGTTCCGGCAGCCCCGGACAGGACATTCACCCGCGCAACGCATCGGCTCAACCGGGAATGCACCAGAGGTTTTCCCGCTTGCCGGTTTGCTTCCACAGGCTGCTTTCAATCACACGAAAAAGATGCTGCGCTTTTTCAATACCCCAGCGCATGGCGGTGCAAATGCTCGATCACGAATTCCAGCGTGTCGGCGCGCGTTTCATCATCCGGCATTTCTTCGGGATCGGGAATTTCAAAATGCGTCTGGTTGCGATCACTGCACAGGCAGTTGCCGTCCTGCCCGCTGCCCATCCGGATCAGGCCGCACCGGCGCTCCAGTTCGGCCCAATACGCCTCAGGCGACATTCAGGCTGACGCCAGAGCGGTGTCTTCAAATTCAGCAAAAACGCGGGTAGCGCCATAACCTGACGGGGCGGGATGCTCGTCAGCTATGGTCACGTCGAAAGTCTCGTCATCCCGGCGCTTGAAATAGCGCTTCAGAACGCGCGGAATACGCACCTTCAGCTCTTCCAGCGTGCCAGCCTGCACCATAAAACCGGGCAGTTCTTCGGCCGTGGCCAGAAGCCATCCGGAATTCTTGTGTTCAAAAATGTCGAGGGGAATGCGTTTGGTCATTATTCGCATGCCTCCCTTCCAAAACCTGACATTGCCTCAAGAAGCATCCATTTACGGCGTTAATATGGGGTTTGCGCCGTTTTTTGGCAAACCCTGACCGTTTGGAAGGTTCCCCGCCGCTAACAGCGATCCAGCTTGACCAGCATCTCGGCGCACGGCGTCAGGGCGCGTGAAATCAGCCGCCATTCCCCGTCCGCGTACTCATAGACTGACATATGCTTCAACGGCCCCCAGCGCCCGACCGGCTTCATCGTGCCATCAATGTCCAGCCGCCCGGTAACCACCGCCACTTCGCTATGGCGCGCCACCTCCTGCCCCGACACGGTGATCGAGGCAGCGTCCCATGCAGCAATCCCGGCCGCCGCCCGGGCCTTGCCTTCCACCATTCCGCCCGGCGCCAGTACCGTGAAATCTTCAACCGCGACTTCGTTGAACAGCGTAGCGTCTTTCTGCACGATCATGGACTGGAACAACGCCTCGTTCAGCGCCAACAGGTCCGCCTCGCTAGCGTCCTGATTGCCGGAACCCTGCGCCCCGGCGCCCGTCGCCACCGTAAACGCCGCCGCACCAATCAATCCTGCGCGTGAAAGCGTGAATTCAGCCATGATTTCTCTCCCCGCTCTTTGGGCCGAGAATAGCGCCAAACCGCATCAGGTTCAGTGCTAAAATGAACATGCGCCATCAAAGCCACCTTATCCGCGGCTCCGGCGGGACGTTCAGCATCAGTTCGCTCAGCGCCCAGACCAGCGCGTCGGCGCGGTCGTCGGCGCAGGCCGCCTCCGTGCCCAGCGCCCGCAGCTCGGTCTCCAGCGCCTCGAACACGCCGCAATGGGTGACGCGTCCCTGCTCATAAAGCGCCGCCACCGGCTCGGCCCGCGCCGCCTTCCCGCGGCTGGCGCGGACGGTGGTCACGGGCAGGTTCGGCGCGGCGCTGCGCAAGACTTGCGTCACCAGATCGCCGCCCTGGTTCACCTCGGCCACCACGCGGTCCGCCTCCCACGTCTCGAACGCCGCCGCCACAGCTTGCGCCCATCCATCGGGGGACCGCCCCTGCACGCTGGCGTCAGCCAGCACGAAGGCGCGCCGCGCCAGTCCCTCGCCCGCCGCGCCCGCCACCACGATGCCGCAGCCATCGGCGCGCGGTCCGCCCGTCACCGGCGGGTCCACCGCCACCACGATGCGGTCCAGCCGCGCCGGCGCCTCCCCCCGCGCGGCTTCCAGCATGGCGTGGGTCCACAGCGCCCCGGCCCGGTCCTCCACCACCTCGCCGTCCAGCTCCTGCGCGCCCAGCGCCGTGCCGCCATAGGCTTCGCGCATCGCCGCGCGGAAGGCTTCAGGCAGGAAGTTCGCCTCGTCCGTCCGCCCGCGCGTCACCACCGTCTCGCCGGACGCCAGCAGGGCTTTCAGCGCCGGGATCGGCCGCGGCGTGGTGGTCAGAAGACAGCGCGGATCCTCGCCCACGCGCAGCCCCATGCGCACCATGTCCAGCACCGCCTGCGCCCGGGGCCAGGCGCAAAACTCGTCGCCCCACGCCAGATCGTGCTGCGGCCCTCTTATGGAGTCCGGGTCCTCGGCGGAGAACACGCTGGCCACCGCGCCGTTCGGCCATTCCAGCGCGTGGCGGGAGGCCACATAGCGCGGCCGCGCCTTTGCCGGGGCGATGGCGCGGAACCCGCTCGGCCCGTCTATCATCACCTCCCGCGCCAGCTCGAAAGTCGGCGCGATCAGGGCGATACGGCCCGCCCGCCCGGCCTCCACGGCCGCGCGCACCCACTCGGCTCCGGCCCGCGTCTTGCCCGCGCCGCGCCCGCCCAGGATCAGCCAGATGCGCCAGTCGCCCTGCGGCGGAACCTGATGCCCTGCCCGCCAGATTTCCCAGTCGCGGCGGACCGCGCCGCGTTCAGCCTCGCTGAGATCCAGCCTGCTGCCGTTCCCGGATTCGCTGTTCGACAAGACGGTCCACCTCGGCGTTGAATTCTTCCTTCAGCTTGCGCTCCCGCGCCGGGTCCGGCGCGTCCGGCGTCTCCGCCGGCTCGGGCAACAGGCCCTCCGCCGACTTCATCGCCCCGGTCAGCACGGTCAGGGTCTTGGCCCATTTCTCCGCCTCGGCGGCCGTGTCCGCCTCCAGCGCGGCTTCCACCGCATCCATGATTTTTGACGCGACGCGCTTGCGCCGCTGCCGGCTTGTCGAGATCGTCATGATCCTTGAACTCCCTCCTCACGCGGGTCTCGCCCGCACCGCGACAATCTTGCGCCCGCCGCGCAGCCGGTCTGGTCGCGGGCGGCTCTTTTCCGGCAAGCCATTGTTAACGCTGCGCTTTGGAGATTTCGCCGCGTGGAAAACGGCGGCAACGTCCCCGCTTTTTCAGGGGCCAGACTGTGATTGGACAGATTTGCGCGAAACTCGCAGGGCGTCTCGGCGTTGACATACACAGGCGCTGACCGGGTTCTGCGCGCGGCGTTTCTGGGCGGCTCGCCGCTTTTGCGCGACCGGTCGGCGCCGCTTCATTTTCAGTAAGATATCCGCGCTGGTTTTTCGCTTTTCGGGGCGAAAAACACTCACTTTTGCCCTTTCCGGCGACGCTTTCTTTACGACCCCTGGCTTACACCCCCGTACAGACGCCAATGCCCGGGGCCGCCAATCATGCCGTCAACGCTGCAATCCCTCACCGCGCTCGCCGCGGAAAAGTCCAGCGACAAGCGCCGCGTGCTGCTGCGTGAAGTCACCGACCTGTTCTTCGAAACCAGCGATCAGGACCGCAGCGCGCAGGAATCGGAGGATTTCGACGTCATCCTGTCCTCCGTTTCGCAGGAAATGGCCGAGGAAGTGCGGATCGAACTGGCCGAGCGTTTTGCCGATACGCCCGATGCGCCCTATCGCCTCGTCCGCCAACTGGCCTCGGATGAACAGATCTCCGTCGCCGGGAAAGTCCTGCGGAAATCCTTCGCCCTCAAGGACCACGACCTTGTCACCATCGCCCATTCCCGCGGTCAGGAACACCTGCTCGCCATCGCCGGGCGCGAGTATGTTCCCGAAGCGGTTTCGGACGCGGTGGTCCAGCGCGGCGATGACGAAACCCTCGCCCGCCTCGCCTCAAACGAAGGCGCCGCGATTTCCCGCAAGTCCATGGAAACACTGGTCGACCGGGCGCAGGACGCCACCATCCTGCATGGCCCCCTGGTGCAGCGCGCCAGCCTGCCGCCCGACCTCCTGAACGAGATGTACGCCTTCGTCGAGGACCGGCTGAAACAGAAAATTCTTGAGCGCAATGAGGCGCTTAGCGAATCAGAGCTGGAAGGCGCGCTGAAAAACCGCCGCGCCCGCCCGGACGACTCCCTGCCCGCCGATTACGAGGACGCGCGCAAATTCGTGCGCAACGCCAGGCTCCGCAAACAGGTCGACGCCAGCTTCCTGGCCCGCCAGCTCCGCGACGGCGAGGAAACGCGCTTCCTGATCGCATTCGCCGACACCGCGCAGATTGATTTCAACGCCGCGCGTTCGGTGTTCCGCAACCCGTCGCAGGAACCGCTGGCGCTGGTCTGCAAGGCCGCCGGGCTGGACCGGTCGTTGTTCGTGACGCTGGCGCTGCTGCGCGCCGGCGAAGGCGGGCCGGATCTGGGCCACGCCCAGTCGCTGGGCAAAGTCTATGACGAGACCCCGCGCGAGGCGGCGGAGCGCGTGATGCGGTTCTGGAAAGTGCGCAAAGCGGCGGAAACCGAAGCCGCCTAAAAGCCCAGCGCCCGCGCCAGCGCCGCCGCCTGCGGCGTTTCTTCCGCCGTTTCCCAGTCGATTTCCAGCGCCCGGGCGTCCGGCCCCTCCCCGCGCAGCCATTGACCGCGATAGACCTGCTGGTCGATTACCAGACGCTCCGCCGCGGGCATGGGCGCGGGCGCCGAAACGGCCTCCGCGCCGTCTGAAAGCTGGCCGTCAAACCCTTCATGGGCCAGCCTTGAATCGATGGGGGCGTAATAGAATCCGAAGATATTGCCGCTGACATAGGCGCAGCTCCAGCGCGCCGCGGCCCCGGCCTGAATGCCGGTCAGGCGTTCTTCGCGCGTGAAACCGTCCGGCGGAGCCGGGCAATCGCCCGGCGCGGCGGCGGTTTCTGTTTCCGGGACAAGGCCGTTCTCAAGCGAAAACGCCTCGCCAAACGCGATCAGCGGCGCGCGGGCGAAGCCGGGGATGGCGTAGCGGCTGCGGATCAGGATTTCACGCCCCCCGAACGCGGCCAGCCAGACCTCCTCGCGCAGGTCTCCGGCGTCGGTTTCGCCCAGATGCAGGACGCGCCCGTCAAAGGGTTGCGGGGTGCGGCGGTCCAGAAGCGTCGCCACCCGGTCCGCCGCCTCATCCGCCGGGGCTGCGGAATCCTGCAGCCAGATGCGCGCATCGGCGCCGGAGGGGTGGGAATAGGCGCAGAAATCGCCCGTATCCGACGCCGCATCGCGCGAAAACGCGCCCAGAGTCTCCGGGCAGACCAGAGATTCCGGGGCGGCGCGGGCGCCGATGCGGTCGCCCGTCGCGTCCTGTTGCAGAAAAAGAAGGGCCAGTAGAGCGGCGGTCACGTCGCTCCCGATAGCCTGTCGCGCTTGTCGAAGGCAAGCTGCGCACGGCGCGCTTCCTCCGCCGCCGTCTCGAACGCGGCGTCATGGCGGGGCGATTCACATTCGCACTCCACCCGCAAGGCGCCGCCCGCAGCATTGTCGAATTCGCGCGACAGCGCCGCGGCCTCGCCATAGGCCTCCGCCTTGCCGTCATGCGACAGACGAAGCGTCTGGAATTCCGTCCCGTAATAGGTGCACCAGGCGGCCGCGTCATCGCCGCTCCTGGCCCTTGAGAAGGTGAATTCGCCCAGCTTCGGCGCGCAGACCAGCCCTGACTGGTGATAATGCCAGCTGGCCCAGACGAACCATCCATCGGCCCCGAAGGCCAGCCGCGCCGGCAACAGCGGGGCGTTGTCCGGCGCCGCCGGGCCATCGCTTGCCGCGCGGGCGGTTCCATCCTGATCGCTATTGTTCGTATTGGGCACGTCCTCGCCCGCGATCAGCACGCGGATACGCTCCGCATAGATCCGGCCGCGTTCGGCCAGTTCGCCGAATTTATCGCCAACCTGTCCGCACCCGGAAAGAAGAAGCGCGCCCATGCACGCCGCAAACAAATGTTTCATGATCGCCCCCGATCGCAATCGACGGGGAATATAACGCGCAACCACGACAAAACGGTCTCCGCGCGGCAAATATTTTTAATCAGTTGCGTTCGCGCACCTTCAGGAAGCGCAAGTCCGGGAATTTCTCCTGAACATAGCCCGCTTCCCACTCGCTCTTGGCCAGGAAGACCGGCGCGGCGTCGATATCCTCGGCCATCTGCATCTTGCGCTGCTCGCCCAGCCGGTCGATTTCCTTCTCGTCCCCGGCCACCCAGCGGGCGGTCTCATAAGGAGAGGGCTCGAAAACCACATCCAGATTATATTCGCTGGAAAGGCGCTCCGCCATGACTTCCAGTTGCAGCTGACCGACCGCGCCGACGATAAAATCCGCGCCGATTATGGGGCGGAAAAGCTGCGTCACGCCTTCTTCGGAGAGACCTTCCAGCGCCTTTTTCAGGTGCTTTTGCTTCAGCGGATCGGTCACCCGCACCCGGCGCAGCATCTCCGGCGCAAAGTTCGGCAGACCGGAGAATTCGTATTTCCCGGACTGGGAGAGCGAGTCCCCGACCCGCAACAGGCCGTGGTTCGGCACGCCGATGACATCGCCGGCATAGGCGATGTCGGTGGTTTCCCGCGTATGGGCGAAGAAAGAGACCGGGGAATGCACCGGAACCGGCTTGCCGGTCGCGGTTTTCAGGCGCTGGCCGCGCTCGAACTTGCCCGAAGTCAGACGCAGGAAGGCGACGCGGTCGCGGTGGTTCGGATCCATGTTCGCCTGGATCTTGAACACAAAGCCGGAGACTTCGGAATCGCCCGGCTGGATCGTCGTCTCGCCCTCTTTCGTCTGGGCTTTCACCGGGGCGGGCTGCGGCGCGATATCGGCCAGGGCGTCCAGCAATTCCCGCACCCCGAACCCGCGCAGCGCGGACCCGAAATAGACCGGCGTCAGGTGCCCTTCGCGGTACGCCTGCAGATCGAATTGCGAATAGCCATCCTGCGCCAGCAGCGCGCCTTCCTCCATTTCCTCGTAAACCGCATCGTCCAGCGTCTCACGGATGGAATTGCCGCTGGCCGGAATACGGTCGGCGGGCGCCCCGGCGTCGCGGTCCTCATCCCGCGAATAGACCATGAATTCGTCGGTCGAGAGGTCTTTCAGGCCCGCAAACCGCCCGCCGGACCCGGCCGGCCATTGCATCGGCGCGGCGTCCAGCGCCAGCGTCTCCTGGATTTCCTCGATCAGCTCGAACGGATCGCGCGCTTCCCGGTCCATCTTGTTGATGAAGGTGGTGATCGGGATGTCGCGCAGGCGGCAGACCTCGAACAGCTTGAGCGTCTGCGGCTCCACGCCCTTGGCCGCGTCCAGCACCATCACTGCGCTGTCGGCGGCGGTCAGGGTGCGGTAGGTGTCTTCGGAGAAGTCCTCATGGCCCGGCGTATCCAGCAGGTTGAAGACCAGCGCCCGGTGATCGAACGTCATGACGGAGGCGGACACGGAAATGCCGCGTTCGCGCTCGATCTTCATCCAGTCGGAGGTTGCCCGGCGCTGTTCGCCCCGCGCCCGCACCGCCCCGGCCAGGCGGATGGCGCCGGCGGACAGCAGCAGGTTTTCCGTCAGCGTGGTCTTGCCGGCGTCCGGGTGGGAGATGATGGCGAAGGCGCGGCGGCGCGCGGCCTCTGCAGCGATTTCAGGCGCGTCAGTCATAGGGTGTAAGTAGAACCGTGATTGGAACCGCGACCGCATTACAGACCGGGCGGGCCTGCCGCAATGGCGAAGGGCGGTTCAATTTTTCTGCTTCAACACGCTTTGCGTGCTTTCGAATACAGCAATCAAACCTTAACTCACTTTCTAAAATACGCCGAAAGAACCTCCGCGGCGTCCTCACTGCAATTTTATTTGGTTTTTAGCTGTAAGTGCGACATTGAAATACTTGTCAGGGCCGGACCCCAAGACTACGTTCCCCCCGTCTTTCTAAAACGAACAGGTTCACAATAATGGACGATAATAACGCACTAATCGAGATGACGGCTGACGTGGTTTCCGCCTATGTCGGAAATAATGTCGTGCCCTCGACCGAGCTGCCGGAGCTGATCCGCGGCGTTCACGAAGCCCTCAGCCAGATCGAGGCCGGACATGTTGAGCCGGAACCGCTGGAGCCGGCCGTCCCGCTGAAGAAATCCGTCAGTCCGGACTATATCGTCTGCCTGGAAGACGGGAAAAAGTTCAAGTCGCTGAAGCGCCACCTGCGCACCAAGTACGACATGTCGCCCGAGGAATACCGCGAGAAGTGGGGCCTGGCGGCCGACTATCCGATGGTCGCGCCCAATTACGCCAAGCAACGCTCCGAACTGGCCAAGAAAATGGGCCTGGGCCGCAAGGCGAAAAAATAACAGCGGCGAAATCCGTTGATATTATTGCGAAAGGGCGGTCCGGCGGGCCGCCCTTTTTTTATTTCGATTCATTCATTGAATCAGAATGCGAATCGGACTCTTGCCAAGAGTCCCCAAATCACTGAATAGTGATTCGCAACTTAGCCGAAGCACTAATCGGGGGGTCGGCGAGGACTCATGTCCGCGCGTGGAAGTCTATTTCGTGCTCAGCTGGTATTGGACGAGCATCGCGCCCTGCATGACTGGTGGCGCGACAGCTTTGAAGATGATCAGCCGCCCAACAGGAAAGCACTCGACCCTGGCGAGATGCCGCGGTTGCTGCCGGGCCTGAGCGTATTCGAAATCAAGCAGGGCCAGTGGCGCATTCGACTTGCGGGAACGCGGTTCTATGAGGCGCTGGGCGAAGAAATCAGCGGCGCCGTCATAGACGATCTGCCGCTGGGCGAGACAGGCCGCAGCTGGCGCCGCGCGCTGGATCTTGCCCGCGAGACCCTGCGCCCGGTCTGCGGGGCGCAGCGCGTCTGCTGGCGCGGCGAGGAACGCCCCATCGCCCGCTTCTGGGTGCGTCTTCCCCTGACCTCCGATGACGGCCGCGACCATATGGTGCTGGGCCACGACGTTTTCCGCCCGTTTGAAGAATCCCTTCACACGCCCGCAATCGCGTGGGCTGGCTAGGCTTTTTCCACCGTATAATCTGATCCGAACCTCAAGCATTTCAGGGCTTTGGGTTTATCGCCGCATGGATAATAGGATTATTTTCCTCGCTTTTGGAATTCCGGCCTATTATGTGGGTCTGAATGGAGGAAAAGACTGGAATGACAAATCCGGCGGAAACGGTGAATGAGGATATGGCGCGGGCGAAGCTGGCGCTGGCGGCGGCGGCTTATGCGTTCGGGGCGCCGCTGGAGGCGGTGGCCGTTGAGCGGCGCGGCGGACGGCGGGACGTGACGCGCGTGCGGCAGGTGGCGATGTATCTGGCGCATGTCGGGTTCGGCATGAACCTGGCGCGCGTGGCGATGGCGTTCGGGCGCGACCGGTCCACGGCGGCCTATGCCTGCCACAGAATTGAGGACGCGCGGGACGATCCGGCGCTGGACGCGCAGCTGGACGCGCTGGAGGACTGCCTGCGCGCGGCCCCCGCGCCATGAGCGGCCGCAGAGCGGACCGCGCCTTGCGACGGCTTGCCGTGGGCGGGGCGGCGCTGATGCCGATGTCGGGCGGGGAAGACTGGGCCGTTTATCCGGCGGGCGACCGGCGGCGGCGTCCGGTGTGCCGCCTGAGCGCGGCGGAGGCCGGCGGCTTGATGGCCGATGGCGCAATCAGCGGCGACGCGGAGCGCCGCGTCATTACCGCCGAGGGCCGGGCGCGCCTGCTGCGTCTGAGCGCCGGCCGTGAAGCGCACCAGGCCC
>NZ_JACESD010000055.1:0-19967 GCF_013911995.1 Euryhalocaulis sp. | reverse complement strand
GGTCTGGCCGGTGGAGGCCGCCTTCGACAACGCCGAGGCCCTGAACGACATGATCGCCCCGGTGATGGACGGCGGCGGCAAGGCGGCTTAAGGGATTCCCCATGGCCGGATTCGGACAACGCGCGATCTGGGCGCTGGAGGCAGGCGCCTATGAGGCCTTCCTGCGCGGCTTCGGCCTGCTGCCGCTGAACACGGCCAGCAATCTGGGCGCGGCCATCCTCCGCACGCTCGGCCCCCTGACCAAGACCCACAAGGTCGCCCTGAAAAACCTGGAAATCGCCTTCCCGGACCGCACGCCGGAATGGCGGGAAACCACGGCCCGCCAGCACTGGTCGAATATCGGCCGGACATTTGCGGAATATCCGCACCTTCACAAGATCACCGCCTATCAGGGCGACAACATCACCGTGAAAGGCGTGGAGCATCTGGACGCGGTCACCCGTTCGGGCCGCGGCGCGGTGCTGATCTCGGGCCATTTCGCCAACTGGGAAGTCATGGCCATGGCGATCGTGCAGAGCGGTCTGGACTGCGCCATCACCTATCGCGCGGCGAACAATCCTTGGTTCGACGAGCAGGTGAAGCGCGTGCGCCGCGGCTACGGCGTCGGCACGCTGACGCCCAAGGCCGGGATGAAAGGCGCGCGGGAGCTGATGGCGATTCTGGAAGAGGGCCGCGCCATCGCCCTGATGAATGACCAGAAATTCAACGAAGGCATCCCCGTCCCCTTCTTCGGGCGCGAGGCGATGACCGCGCCGGGGCCGACGCGCCTGGCCATGCGCGCGGGCGTCCCCCTGATCCCGATGAGCGTGAAGCGCATCGGCGACGCCCCGAAATTCGAGGTCACGGTCCACGAACCGTTCGACCTGCCCGAAGGCAAGCCGACGACAGAAAAGGTTGAAGCCGTGGTGACGCGCATCAACCGCTTCGTCGAGGATCGCATCAAGGAATCCCCCGCCGACTGGTTCTGGGTCCACCGCCGCTTCGAGAAGCCGGTTTATCGGGAGGGGTGAGAAGGCTTCACCCTCGCCCCCTTAGAGGGGGAGAGGGTTTTGAGCGCCCAATCTCTGATTGGCTTTGCGCGAAAGGGAGAGGGGGCGCGTTGAACCAGCGTGCTCTATCCTGCCCGCCACCCCTCTCCCATTCCGTCAGCCAAAGCCCTTCGGCCTTTGGGGCTTCATTGCCCTCTCCCCTTCTTAAGGGGCGAGGGGGCGCAAAGATTACCGCGCCAGCAGCTCGCTCTCTTTCGGCTTGAAGGCCAGCGCCAGTTCGGGGTCGATATATTCGCCGCGGACGCGGAGGCCCCAATGGAGGTGCGGGCCGGTGGAGCGGCCGGTGGAGCCGACCTTGCCGACGGGCTGGCCGGGTTCGACGATGTCGCCTTCTTCCACGCCGATCTCCGACATGTGCATGAACAGGCCCATCACGCCCTGGCCGTGATCGATCACCACCAGGCCGCCTTCGAAATACATGTCCGGCTCGGCCAGGATCACTTCGCCGGCGGCTGGCGCCAGGATCGGCTCGCCCGCCGGGGCGGCGTAATCGATGCCGTGATGCGGGTTCTTGGGCTCGCCGTTCAGCACGCGCTGGCTGCCATAGACGCCGGACTGGATAAACTCTTTGCCCAGCGGATAACGGAAGCCCTCCAGCCACCAGACGCCGTCGGCGCGGTGCTTCCAGGTTTCCTGCTTCTTCAGCCAGTCGGCTTCCACCTTGGCCTGTTCCTCGGGCGAGCGAGGCTCGACCTTTGAAGGCGGCAGGCCGTCGATGCGCTGGATGTCGAATTCGCGCTCCTCGATCTCCACGCTGGCGGGCTCAAGCGCCGGCTGGCCGCCATTCTTCGCCTTGGCCGCGATGGTCACCGTGCCGGTCACGTCGCGATAGAAGGGCACGAAGGCGTAGCCGTCGACCGTCTCGGTCTTGGCCTCGCCATTGACCAGGATGTCGTATTCTCCGGCCTCGGCCGGCGCGGCGCAGACCACGAAGCCGCCCTGCAGGGCCGGTCCGTCGCAGACAAGGCCGCCCGAGGCGGCGAGGGCGAGAGCGGAAAGCGCAGCGATCATCGTGAATTCCTCTGTTTCCAGCGCGCCAGCGCGGCGGGCGCGTCAATATAGGCTTCGTTCAGGTCCGCGTCCCAATAGGTCAGGGACGCCAGCGGGATAGCCGCGCCCGTAACCGCGCAGCGCACGAACCGGCCCGGTTTGACAATGGTGAAATCGGGACTGCCGAAATCGATCACCGCTTCTTCGCCAAGGGGGTCGTACCGGTTCATGGCGTGACGTTCGCGGTTTCTATTCGCCGCTATCGGCTTTTTCGGCCTGAAGCTGTTTCCAGCGGACCAGCGCGGCGTCGGCGTCCTTGTACGCCTCGTTCAGCGTGGCGTTCCAGTAGCGCAAGGACTCGAGCGGAATGTGCTGGCCCGTGACCGCGCAAACCACATAGGAGCCCGGTTTCAGCATGACAAAATCGCCATCGCCGAAATCGATTACGGCCTCGCCGTCGAAACTCTCGAACCTGTTCATGAGCCTCTAGATAACGCGTTGCGCGCGATCAGAACAGGTCGCCCTGCTTGCCGGGCGCAGATGTCTTTTTCGCCGCCTTGCGCGGAGACGCCTTGCCGCCGACCGCCGCCGCCTTCTTGCCGTCGGCAAATTCGATCTGGATCGCGTCGCCGGGCTTCAGGTCGCCCGCGCGGCGCGCCAGCCCGGATTCGGTGTGGACCAGCGCATAGCCGCGCGCCAGCACGCCCTTCGGATTGACGCTTTCCAGCATCCGGAAGGCGCTGACAAGACGGTCGCGCTTGCGCTCGTTCAGGCGTTGCGCGGCCTGGCTCAACCGCGCCAGCTGCGTTTCCAGCGCCTCTGCCGGCGCCTTTGTCTGCGGCTTCTGGGCGGCCAGACGGCGGGCGAGACGGTTCAGCTCCGCCTCTTTTTGGCTGCTGGCGCGGCGCAGGGCGTGGGCGGCCCGGCGCTGCTGGCTGTCCAGATGTTTCAGACGGTCGGCGGTGAGGCTGCGCAGGGCGCGCGGCTGTAACCGTCCGGACAGGCGGTGATAACGCTGGCTGGCCGCGGAGATGCGGTTGCGCAGGGCGGGGCCAAGATGGGCGCTGGCCGAATCCAGACGCTGCCAGAAGCCGGACAGCAGCGCCTCCGGCGTCCTGAGCGCGCGGGAGGCGGCGCGCAGCAGGGTCTGGGCGCGCTCGAACTGGCGCGCGCGAATGCTGGACATGCGACCGCTGAGATTGACGATATCGGTCATCAATTCGGCGCGCACCGGCACGGCGCGTTCCGCGGCGCCGGTGGGCGTGGGCGCGCGATAGTCGGAGACGAAGTCGATCAGCGTCCAGTCGGTCTCGTGCCCCACGGCGGAGATCAGCGGAATTTGCGAATTGGCGGCGGCGCGGGCGACGACCTCCTCGTTGAAGCACCAGAGATCTTCAATGGAGCCGCCGCCCCGCGCCACGATCAGCAGATCCGGGCGCAGCTTCGGGTCCTCGATGGAATTAAAGCCGCTGATGGCGCTGGCGATCTGGCCCGCCGCCTTTTCACCCTGCACCAGCACCGGCCACAGCAGGACATGGCTGGGGAAGCGGTCGGAAAGCCGGTGCAGGATATCGCGGATCACCGCCCCGGTGGGCGAGGTGACCACCCCGATTCGCTCGGGGATATAGGGCAGGGGTTTCTTGCGCGCCTCGTCGAACAGGCCCTCTGCGGCCAGCTTCTTCTTACGCTCCTCCAGAAGGGCCATCAGCGCGCCGACGCCCGCGGGCTCCAGCCGGTCGATGATGATCTGGTATTTCGACTGGCCGGGGAAGGTGGAGAGCTTGCCTTCCGCGATCACTTCCAGCCCTTCCTCGGGCCGGAAATTGAAGCCCGCGGCCAAGCCTTTCCATGCGACGCCGGAAATCGTGGCGCGCTCATCCTTCAGGTCCAGATACATGTGGCCGGAGCGGGCGGTGACCACGCGCCCCAGCTCGGCCCGCACGCGCACGCGCTCGAACGCGCCCTCAATGGTGCGTTTCACCGCGCCGGAAAGCTCGGAGACGGTGAGTTCGGGGAGATTGGACAGCGAGTCGGAAGCCATGACGGCCCTAGCCTTAAGCGTTCTGGGCGTTAAGAAAAGCCGTGCGGCATGTGACTGTCCACATCGGTGAAACTCTGCGTTACACAAAGCGCCATGAATATTCTCATTGTCGGATCCGGCGGGCGCGAGCACGCGCTGGCCTGGAAAATATCACAGAGCGAAACGGTCGAGCGCCTGATCTGCGCGCCCGGCAATCCGGGAATCGCAAGACACGCCCAGTGCGTTCCGGTGAAGGCCGATGACGTGAAGGCGCTGGTGCGGCTGGCCGAGGAACAGGCGATCGACCTGGTGGTCGTGGGGCCGGAAGCGCCGCTGGCCGGCGGGCTGGTGGACCGCCTGACCGAAAAGGGCATCGCCGCGTTCGGGCCGACACAGGCCGCCGCGCAGCTGGAATCGTCCAAGGCGTTCACAAAGGCGTTTTGCGAGCGGCACGACATCCCGACCGCCCGCCACAGGACTGTCGACAACATGGACGACGCGCGGGCCTTCCTGGACACGCTGGAAGCGCCTTACGTGCTGAAGGCCGATGGCCTGGCGGCCGGCAAGGGCGTGATCATCGCCGAGACGCGGAAAGAGGCCGAGGACGAGGCCGAGGCGATGCTGTCCGGCAAGTTCGGCGATGCCTCCGCGACGCTGGTGATCGAGGAATTCCTGAAGGGCGAGGAAGCCAGCGTCTTCGCGCTCTCCGACGGCAAGACCGCGGTGGTGATGAAGGCGGCGCAGGATCACAAGCGGATCGGCGAGGGGGATACCGGCCTCAATACCGGCGGCATGGGCGCCTATTCGCCGACGCCCGCCGTCGATCAGGCAATGCTGGACCGCGTGATGGCGGACATCATCGACCCGACCGTGAAGGGCATGGCCGAAGAGGGCGCGCCGTATCAGGGCGTGCTCTATGCCGGGCTTATGCTGACCCGCGAAGGGCCGAAGCTGATCGAATACAATGCGCGCTTCGGCGACCCGGAATGCCAGGTGCTGATGATGCGCCTGAAGAGTGATCTGGTCCCCGCGCTGAAAGCCTGCGCCGATGGCGCGCTGGCCGATCTGCCGGCGCTGGACTGGGATGCGCGTCCGGCGGTGTGCCTGGTCATGGCCGCGCCGGGTTATCCGGAAAAGGCGGAAAAGGGCTCTATCATTCGCGGCGTCGATTCCGCGGACGACATCGAAGGCGTCGAGATTTTCCACGCCGGAACGGCGGAGAATGACAAGGGCGAGTTGATGGCCGCGGGCGGCCGGGTATTGAACGTCACCGCCTCCGGCGACACGCTGCGCCACGCGGTGGAGCGCGCCTATGCGGCGGCGAACCGTATCGACTGGCCGGAGGCCTATTACCGGAAGGATATCGCATGGCGCGCGCTTCGTCCCTCAAACTGATTCTGGCCGCGGCGGCGGCTTCGCTTTGCCTGTCCGGTCCCGCCTTCACGCAGGCCGGTTCGCCGACCCCGGAGGAGGCATTGGCCCGGCTGAACGGCCAGATCCAGAACAGTCCGGAAAACCCGGAGCTGCTGGTCAGCCGCGGGCGGCTTCATTTCCTTCTTGGCAATTACGATCAGGCCGCCGCGGATCTGTGGAACGCGACCGAGGCCAATCCCGCCCTGCGCGGGAACGCCACGCTGCAGATCATGCGCGGCCGGGCGGTGATGGAAGCGGGGCGTCCCGGCGACGCGGTAAAGGTGTTCGATCTGGTGCAGGGCCGCACGGCCTTGCGCGCCCGCGCCGCCTACTGGCAGGCCGAGGCGTATCGCCGCGCCGGCAATGATGACAGCGCCATAGCCGCGCTGGAAACCGCGCTGGAGCTGGACCCCGATTACAGCCTCGCCCGGATCCGGCTGGCCGAGCTGACCGCGCCGGAGGAACCTCTGGAGGCTGAGGCTGAGGCTGAGGCTGAGGCTGAGGCGGAATCCGATCCGTTTGGCTTGCGGGGTGACAGCGATTCCATGCAGGCGGAGACCGAAGAACCGGCGCCCGAAACCGCGCCGGACGACGGACCGGTGGCCCTGCAGCCCGACGATGTCGAGGAGGCGGTCGAGGCTGAAACTGAAGAAGCCGGGACCGAACCGCTGGACGCGCCGGACCCGGAAGAGGCCGACGTGACTGAACCCGGCGACGAGGCGGAACAAGCGGAGCCGGAGGCGCGAGAGGGGCCGCGCTTCGTTCTGGAAACCGGCGACGAGGATGAGGCGCCGGTCGAGCCTGAGCCGGAAGACGAAGCTGAGCCTGAACCAGAGCCGGAAGCGGAGAGCGAGTCCGAAACGGGCGCTGAGGCGCTGGAGGCTGACGCTGAGGCCGAGCTGGCGGGCGAGGATGCGCCGGAGGAAGAGGCCGGCGCCGATATTGGAATCGCCATCGGCGATGATGCGGACGCGGCTGCGGCAGAGACGGATGCCGTCGACCCTGCGGAAGCGGACGATGCGGCCGAGGCCGAAGCGGTGGCGGATGCGCTGGGGTCGGCTACGCCGGAAGGGCCGAGCGCGGACGAGCTGCGCGCCCGCGCTGAACAGGCCAATGCCGATGGCGATCTGGTGACGGAGCTGGATTTCATTCGCGGGCTCTACTTGAGTCAAAACGCCACACCCGGCGAGATCGAACGCTACGCCGCGCTGACCGCGCTTCTGTCCACCAAAGACGCCGTGCGGGACTTCCAGATCGCGCGGCTGGCCGAGAGCGCCCGGCATGTCCGCCTGGCCGCTGCGCTTTATGAAAGCGTTGAAAAATCCGGCGCGCTGCAGGGCCGGAATCTGGCTGTGGCGCGCGGAAATCTTGCCACGCAGCAATTGCATATGGGCAATCTGAACGCGGGTCTGGCCGCCGCCGAGCGCGCCATCGAGGCGGACCCGGATTATGCCAATGGCTGGGCCGTGAAGGGCCTGATCCTGGACGAGATGGGCAAGCCGGGCGAAGCCGTCAGCGCGATGAAAACGGCCTATGATAACGGCGCCCGGGCGCCCGAGCTCTTGGCGCGGCTGGAAGAGGCGGGCATGGTGGCCGCCGAGTAGATTTCATAACGATACCTGATGGGGGAGACGACGATGAAAACCTTGATGATGGCCGCTGCGGCGGCCGTGGTCAGCGCGGGGGCGGCGCTGGCGCAATCGGCCGATACGGTCATTCACGCCGGCACGCTGATGACGCGCGCCGATGAAGCGCCGCGCAGCGAAGTCTCGATCCTGGTTCGCGACGGCAAGATCGCCGAAATCCGCGACGGGTTTGTTGAGGCGGACGGCGCGGAAATTGTCGATCTGTCCGACCGTTTCGTGATGCCGGGCCTGATCGACAGCCATGTCCACATCACGTCGGAGCTGGGGCCGACGGGCCGCATCGACGCGGTGACTCTGTCCGACGCGGACTGGGCGTTGCGCGGCGCCATGCACGCGCAGCGCACGCTGGAGGCCGGGTTCACCACCGTGCAGGACGTGGGCGGCCGCGGGGTCGACGCAATTTTTGCGCTGCGCGATTCCATCGCGCGGGACGAGCTGCCGGGGCCGCGCATCCGCGCCGCCGGACAGTCGCTGAGCGTCGCCGGCGGTCATGGCGACGGCCGCAATGGTTATAACGAGGTCATCGCCGCGGCCCTGCACGATCCGTCGATCTGCAACGGCGCCGATGATTGCCGCCGCGCGACGCGCGAAATGATCATGCGCGGCGCGGACCTCATCAAGATCACCTCCACGGGCGGCGTGCTTTCCAACACCGCCGCCGGCGTGAACCAGCAATTCTTCGATGACGAGCTGGACGCGATTGTCGATACGGCGAATTCCATGGGCCGCTACGTCACCGCGCACGCGCACGGCAAGGACGGCATCGACGCCGCGCTCGAGGCGGGCGTCGCCTCCATCGAGCACGGCACTTATCTGGACGATGAATCCATCCGCCTGTTCCGCGAGAACAACGCCTATCTGGTGCCCACCGTTCTGGCCGGCGCGACGGTCGCCGAATACGCCGAACAGGTCGACTGGATGACGCCTCCGCAGGTCGCCAAGTCCAAACAGGTCGGCCCGCAAATGCTGGACATGCTGCGCCGCGCCCATGAGGGCGGGGTGAAGATCGCATTCGGCACCGATACCGGCGTTTCCAAGCACGGCGACAATGCGCGCGAGCTGGGCCTGATGGTCCAGGCGGGCATGACGCCTCAGGAAACTCTCGTGGCGGCCACGCTGAACGCGGCCGATCACCTGGAAATGGCTGACGAGATCGGCTCGCTGGAGCCGGGCAAATACGCCGACCTGATCGCCGTGGACGGCGATCCGCTCTCGGACGTCACCATTCTGGAAAACGTCGCCTTCGTCATGAAGGGCGGCGAGGTTTACAAGAGCGAGTAGGCATGTCGGACGCACAGCAGGACTTTTCCGGGGTCAAGGACGTCGCCGAAGCGCACCGCTTCGACGAGGACAGGCTGGCCGAATGGATGAAGGACAATGTGGGGGGCTATGCCGGCCCCCTGACCGTCCGCCAGTTCAAGGGCGGCCAGTCCAATCCGACCTACCGGCTGGACACCCCGGATCAGTCCTATGTGCTGCGGCGAAAGCCGCCGGGCCAGTTGCTGAAATCGGCCCATGCGGTGGACCGGGAATTCCGCGTCATGTCGGCGCTGGCCGATACCGACGTTCCGGTGCCGGTGATGCGGGCGCTGTGCACCGATGACGAGATCATCGGCAGCTGGTTCTACATCATGGATTTTATCGAGGGGCGGATCTTCTGGGACCCGTACCTGCCCGATCTCGCCGCGGAGGAGCGCGGCGCGATCTATGATTCAATGAACATGACGCTGGCCGCGCTGCATGGCGTGGATTACGAGGCGATCGGCCTTGGCGATTACGGCAAGCCGGGCGATTATTTCCAGCGCCAGATCGGCCGCTGGTCCAAGCAGTACAAGGCGTCCGAGACCAGCGACATCCCGGAGATGGACAAGCTGATCGAATGGCTGCCCGGCGCCGCGCCGGATCAGGAGCGGACCTCCATCGCCCATGGCGATTACCGCCTGGACAACATGATCTTCCACCCGACCGAGCCGCGCGTGATAGCGCTGGTTGACTGGGAGCTTTCAACGCTGGGCGATCCTCTGGCCGACATCACCTATCAGCTGATGCAGTGGAAAATGCCGCCGGAAATGCGCAATGGATTTCTGGGCGCGGACCTGAAGAGTCTCGGCATTCCGACCGGCGGGGAATATCTGAAAGCCTATTGTGAGCGCACGGGCCGCGATCGGATCGAGGATCTGGACTTCTATTTCGCCTATAACACGTTCCGCTTCGCCGCCATCGTGCAGGGCGTCTATCACCGCTCCCTGCAGGGCAATGCGTCCAACGAAAAGGCGAAGGAATACGGCGAGATGGTGAAGCCGCTGGCCGAGGCCGCCTGGGGCTTTGCAAAGAACGCCGGCGCCTGATCCCTATCCGCCGATATGGCCGATAAACGGGGCCAGAAGCATCAGGCCCAGCGCCCATTCAAACGCGACGGCGAAGACATTATAGCCGGTGCGCACCCCGCGCCCGCCGTCGAAAATCATGGAAATGACGCGCCCGAACCCCATGCCGATCCAGGTCATGGCGGCGGCGAATGACGCGCCGATAATCCCGTTGCCGCCGATAATGGTCATGATGACCGCGGCGTTGAAGAACAGGAACAGGCCCCCGAAACTGGCGCGGAATTCCGAATAGCCGCCGGGTTTCTCCGCGTCCGGCGCCAGCCGCACGGTCTTTCGCGACCACTCCGGATTGATAAGGCCCAGCAGCCCCATGGCGGCGCCCAGAAGGGCGGCGATCAGGGCGATGATATTGACGATGGGCATTTTGGACGGCCTCCCGTTTCGCGCTGGTTGAAACAGGAAATAGTCTGATTGCGCGAAGCGGCCAGAGGTCTGCGGCTAATTGCCCGTCTGGCCTCTGTGGCGCAGCTTGTGATCGGCCAGGGTGAAGGCGACCATGGCCTCGCCCACCGGCACGGCGCGGATGCCGACACAGGGATCGTGACGGCCCTTGGTGGAGATCGTCGTTTCCTCGAAGTTCCGGTCCAGCGTCCGCCGCTCGGCGAGGATGGAGGAGGTCGGCTTGATCGCAAAGCGGACCACGATGTCCTGCCCCGTCGAAACGCCGGCCAGAACCCCGCCATTATTATTGGACAGGAAGACGGGACGGCCGTCCTCGCCGCGCCGCATCTCGTCGGCGTTTTCCTCGCCGGTCAGCTCGGCGGCGTGAAAGCCCGCGCCGATCTCCACCCCCTTGGCGGCGTTGATCGACATGCAGGCCGTGGCCAGCTCCGCATCCAGCTTGCCATAAACCGGCGCCCCCCAGCCGGCGGGAACGCCGCTGGCGACCACTTCCACCACCGCGCCCAGTGAAGAGCCGGCCTTGCGGGCCGCGTCGATATCCGCCTCCCAAAGCTTCGCGGTCTCCGCGTCCGGGCACCAGAACGGGTTGTTATGCGTCTCCGCCCAGTCCCAGCGGCTCCGGTCGATCTCGCGCTTGCCGATTTTCACCAGCGCGCCGCTTATCGTCACCGCCTCGCCCAGCACCAGCCGGGCAATGGCCCCGGCGGCGACGCGGGAAGCGGTTTCGCGGGCCGAGGAACGCCCGCCGCCGCGATAGTCCCGCACGCCGTATTTCATGTCCCACGCATAATCGGCATGACCGGGCCGCCACTTGTCGCGGATATCGCTGTAATCCTTCGACCGCGCATCGGTGTTGCGGATCAGCAGGGATATCGGCGCGCCGGTGGTCAGGGGGGCGCCGGTGCGGTCATCCTCGAACACGCCGGACAGGATCTCCACCGCGTCCGCCTCTTTGCGCTGTGTGACGAAGCGGGATCCGCCGGGCTTGCGCCGGTCCAGAAATGTCTGGATATCCGCCGCCCGCAAAGTCAGGCCGGGCGGGCATCCGTCCACCACCACGCCAATGGCGGGGCCGTGGCTTTCGCCCCAGGTCGTGTAGCGCAGGAGATGGCCGAACGTGTTGTATGACATAGCGCCCTAGCGATTAGCCCAGAACGGCGCGCCGCGTCGAGATCACGCGGGCCGCGATTGCCGTGAAAAATCGCGCACGAAGTCGCGAAGGGCCGAACCCAGAGGCGGGGGCGGCGCGACATCAAGGATCAGGATCAGGTCTTCAAACGACCCGTCTCCGCGCGCCGGACCAAGGCCCGCCAGCCGAAGCCGCTGGCCCGAAACAGCGCGCCGCGGCAGGGGAATGCGCACCGGGCCGCGCGGCGTGTCCACCTGCACCGGCGCGCCGGTGCGGGCGGAAAATGCGTCGACGGTCACGCTGCGTTCGGCATGCGGGCGAAGCGCCGGGCGTTCGGTTTTCGCCTCAATTGTGCGCCAGGCTTCCAGAACTCTTTGAAACGCGTCGGCGGGAACGCCGCCGCGCGCATCCGGGTGCAGTTGTTTCACCGCTTTGCGGAAGGCGGCGCGGGCCTCTTCCGTCGAGGCGCCGGGCGGCAGGCCGAGGATATGGAGCGCGCGGTCGCGGGTCATGGAGAAAGATGTTTAGTCATTTATGGTGACCGGGCCGTTAAGGACCGATTCTTTTAAGGGGGCCGCCGCTCTTGAGCCGTTCCGATTTGATACCGCCCAGCCCGGATGAGGCTGAATACGCCCGGACGCTGAACGAAAACGGCGCCGATCCCGCGGCGGCGGACGACCCGTTTGCCGTTTTCGCCGACTGGCTGGCGCTGGCCCGGGAGCGCGAACCCAACGACGCCAACGCCATGTCGCTGGCGACCGTGGACGGGGGCGGCCTGCCGGACGTGCGCATGGTCCTGTTGAAGGATTTCAGCGCCGAAGGGTTTGTATTCTACACCAATACGGACAGCGCCAAGGGCCGTCAGTTGAAGGATAATCCCGCCGCGGCCCTTTGTTTTCACTGGAAAAGCCTGCGGCGGCAGGTGCGCGTGCGGGGGCCGGTTTCCCCGGTCAGCGAGGCCGAGGCGGATGAATATTTCGCCTCCCGCGCCCGCGATGCCCGCATCGGGGCCTGGGCGTCCAAACAATCCGCCGCGCTGGAAAACCGCGACGCGCTGGAAGCAGCAGTGGCGCAGACGGCGTCAGAATTTTCAGGTACAGACGTTCCGCGTCCGCCATTCTGGAACGGTTTTCGCTTGGCGCCGCTTGAAATCGAATTCTGGCGGGACCGTCCGTTCCGCCTGCATGACCGGATAGCGTTCCGCCGCCAGGCCCCTGATCAGGGGTGGGGCCGGCAACGTCTCTATCCATGACGCCGGGGGGCACGCCTGATCTATGACCGAGTCCGAAAGAGGCTTGCCGCACTATTTGCGTATGGCGCTGGTTCTGCTGGCGTTGCTGGCGGCCGTCATCGTGCCGCTGATCTTCGTGTTCGGCGCGTTCACCGTGAAATTCAACCTGTTGAGCTGGCGGACCGGGCTGGACCTGGTTGTCACATGGCTGCCGCGCGCGGCGTTTTCGGCGCTGGCGCTGGGCATTCTCAGCTTCGTGCTGAGCATTTTCATCCGGCCGCGCGGACGGGGCCTGCCGCTGGCGGCGCTGGCGATTGTCATTCCGGGCGCGGTCCTGTTCCAGGCCGCGCAGATAAAGGCGGCGGCGCAAGCGGTACCGCCCATCCACGATATTTCCACCGACATGCAGAATCCGCCGCATTTCTCGCAGGCGCTGATCGCTCTGCGTGAGGCGTCGGGGGCCGAGAACTCGCTGGATTATGAGGGCAAGTCGGTCAATCGGGACGGCGATCCGCGCCAGGTCTCCGAACTGCAGCGCCAGGCCTATCCCGATATCAAGCCCATCGCCCTGAACGCCGAACCTCAGGCGGCCTTCGACGCCGCCATGCGCGCCGCGCAATCGCTGGACTGGACGGTGCAATACGCTGATCCCAACGCCGGGCGCATCGACGCCACGGACAGCAGTTTCTGGTTCGGTTTCAAGGACGATGTCGCGATCCGCATCAGCCTGGCGCAGGGCGGCGGATCCATTGTGGACGTGCGCTCCGTCAGCCGGGTGGGCGTGTCCGATATCGGCGCCAACGTCGAACGGATCCGCGCTTTCCGCGAGGCTTTGACCGCCCGGATCAGCTAGTTTTTCGCATTTGCGTAAAAATTTACGCGCCGCTTACCCCTGCGCCCTAGGGTTTGCCTGAGGGGGGAGCGATCAGGGGCTCCGTCAGAGGGGCCTATGCGTCTGTCACTTACAACCAAACTGCTCGGCGGCATTGTTGCGACCATTGTCGTGCTCGCCGCCATTGCCACATTTTTTGCGATCAGGGGCTTTTCCGCCCAGCACGAAGCGCTGTTTGCGGCTGACTTCGAGAAGGCGGTCGAAAACCGCGCGGAGCAGGAGAGCAATCTTTTCCGGGATATCCGCAACGCGCATCTGGCCGCCGATGTGAATCTGGCGCGCAAGGCCGCCGCGCTTGATCCCGAGGAAGCCGCAGCCCTGTTCGACCGCTATTTTCCGCTTCAGGCCGACGGCACGCGGCGCAGTCTGGACATTTTGTTCGAGGGCGGCCGCGTCGAAACCATCGGCGAGGTTTACGGCGTCGGCGCATTTTTCGCGGACGGCGCGGCGCTCACCACCGAAGACAAGGTGGCGATCTGGGCCGCTTTCGAGGTGGTGGCGGAATCCGGCCAGGCGCTGTTCGGCCAGTTCAGCAATTTCATTTTCGCCACGCCGAACAACGGACTGATGATCTTCGGGCCCACGCGCAGCGACCGCCTTGTCTATTACCGCAAGGAAGCGCCGGCGGATTTCTCTTTCAGCCATCTGGAAATGTCCCAGATGATGCTGCCGGAGAATAACCCGCAAGGGGCCACCCGGTGCACGGAACTGACGACGCTGCTTTCGGATTCCAACGGGGTCGAGTTGATGACCGGGTGTTACACGCCAGTACGCGTGGACGGCCGGCATCTGGGGTCCTGGGGCGTTACGGTTAAAGTCAGCGGGCTTTTCCGGCGCGCGGTCACGGCGGACACGGCCGACGCGACAAACATGATCATCACCGCCGATGGCCGGCTCATCGCCCACCCGGAACTGGCCGACGCCACCCAGACGGACGCCGAAAAGCTGGCGGCGCTGAGCGGGGAAATAGAGGCCGCCGCCATCAGCGCGCGCATCCGGGAAAGCGGGGCGCGCTCCGGAATTATCCGCAATCTCCAGTCCGACCAGATCATCGCCTACAGCGCGATGGAGGGGCCGGACTGGTATTATGTCGTGACCCGCCCGCGCTCCACCCTGACCGCCGCGGCGTTCCGCACGGTTCGCCCTCTGCTGTTTATCTGGGCGGCCAGCGGGCTTGCCGCGATCATGGTGCTTATTGTCCTGTCGCGCAGGCTGGTGCTGAACCCGGTGAAGCGGCTCGCCGCCCGTTACGGCGACACGGTGGACGGCGCCGGCGAGGTGGAACATTCGGCCGCGCGCGCCGTGGAAGAGCGCGAGGACGAGATCGGGCAGCTGGCCCGTGCGCTGCGCCGCCGGGAGGTCCGCGTCAGCGACACCCTTGCGACGCTGGAACAGCGCGTGGCCGAGCGCACCTCTGAAATCCAGAAGGCCAATGCCGCCAAGTCAGAATTCCTGGCGCATATGAGCCATGAAATCCGTACCCCGATGAACGGGGTTCTGGGCATGGCGGGCGCGCTGGAACAGACAAGCCTGGACGGCCGCCAGAAACAGATTGTCAGCGTCATCAACCAGTCGGGCCGGGCCTTGATGGCGGTGATCGACGATATCCTGGACCTGTCCAAGGTCGAGGCCGGAAAACTGACTCTGGAAAGGACGGTTTTCCAGCTGGGCGACCTGCTCGACTCGGTCGCCGATCTCAATCGGGAGCGGGCGGAGCAGAAAGGCTTGGCGCTTTCAGTTTCGCTCAGCGACTCGGCGGACGGCGATTATCTGGGCGATCCGACGCGTCTGCGCCAGATTCTCAATAACCTCGTTTCCAATGCTCTGAAATTCACCGAGCAGGGCGAGATCGCCATATCCGCGGACCGGACGGGCGAGGGGGCGGACACCATGCTCCACTTCTCCGTGCGCGACACGGGCGTTGGCATCAAACCGGATGCGCGCGACACGCTTTTCACGGCCTTCTCACAGGCTGACGCTTCCACGACCCGGAAATATGGCGGCACCGGGCTGGGGCTGGCGATCTGCAAACAGCTCTGCGAGCGCATGGGCGGGTCGATCAGCGTCGACAGCGCCCCCGGCGAGGGCGCGGAGTTCCGCTTCCACGTGAAGATGGAGTCCCGGTGCGAAACAGGGCGTGAGCAAAGAAACATGACAAGGGAGGGGGCCATGTCTTCTTCGGATAGACCGCTGCGGGTTCTGGCGGCGGACGATCACCCCGTGAACCGCATGGTGATCGAGGCGCTGATGGAAGCCGCCGGGGTGGAGCTGACCATGGCCGAAAATGGCGTCGCCGCCGTGGAAGCGTGGGAGAATGGCGAATTCGACATCGTCCTGATGGATATCCAGATGCCCGAAATGGACGGCATCGACGCCACCCGCGAAATTCGCCGCAAGGAGGCCGAACGCGGCCACGGCCGGACGCCCATCATTGCCCTGACCGCCAACGCCATGACCCACCAGGTCTCCGAATATCTGGAGGCCGGGATGGACGATCATGTCGCCAAGCCCGTCAGCGCCGCCGCGCTCTCTGACGCCATGCAGCGGGCGCTGGAGAACGGGTCCGGCGGAGAGGACGAAGTCCGCGCCTCGGCCTGAGGCGTCAGATTTCGCCGTTTTCCTTCAGCCGCTCCAGATGCGCCTTTACGCTCATCGCCGCGGCGGGCCACAGGCGTTTGTCCACGCCGGAATAGAGTTTCGGCACGATGTCCTCGGGCGTTGTGCGGCCCTGCGCCACCTGATCGCGGATCTGTTTTTCGCGTTGCAGACGATGGCCGATATAGGCGCGCAGGAACCGGTCGGGCCGGGTGATGGGCGGCCCATGCGTGGGCCACAGCGTTTCAAATTCGCGCGCCCGGATGCGCTGAAGACTTTCCAGATAGGCGTTCATGTTGCCGTCCGGCGGAACGACCACGCTGGTGGACCAGCCCATAACGTGGTCGCCGGTAAAACAGGCCGCCTCTTCCGCAAAACCGAAACAGACATGATTGCTGGTATGGCCGGGCGTTGCGATCGCCTCCAGCGTCCAGCCGGGGCCGGAAATCGTTTGCCCGTCTTGCAGCTCGATATCGGGGGTAAAGGCGGCGTCCGCGCCTTCCTCGGTCACCGGCTGATCGCCTGACAAGGGATTGTGCCGTTCCGGGGCGGCGCGGCCATAGACCGGGGCGCCGTGCTTCCGGGCTAGCGGATGGGCCAGCGGGGAGTGATCCAGATGGTGATGGGTGACCAGCACCGCGCTGACCCGTTCGCCCTCCAGCGCCGCATCCAACGCCGCTTCATGCTCGTCCAGCACCGGACCCGGATCGATGACCGCCACATCGCCCTCGCCGATGATGTAAACGCCCGTCCCGGTATAGGTGAACGGTCCCGGATTGCGGGCGATCAGGCGGCGCACCAGGGGGCTGACCGATTGCGCCTTGCCGTATTCGAAATCGATATCCTTGACGAAGGGGATGGGCATGAAGGCCTCGGCTTTGGGGCAGGGCGCATCGCCCGCTGGGTGTCATCCAGATAATTACGCAGGCGGAAAAATTAACCGGTCCGAAACTTGCGGCGCTTTGCCGGCGGCAACCGTTATGGGACAGAAAAGGGGGCCGGAATGATACGCTTGCTTCAATGGACCTCGCGCATCGGGCTTATGGCCGCGATCGCTTTCGTCACGCTTCTGGGTCTCAAGCTGGGCGCTGTCGCGTTCGGCTGGGACGGCGCGCCGGAAGGAACGCGCGCCGCCTCGCCCGAAGTGGTGGTCGCCATCGGCCCGGAACTGCGCGGCGCCGAGGACTAGGATTTCGCCTGCGCGCTCATCGCCTCAAGCTGCGGCTTGAGCGGCGACAGATCATAGCCCGCGCTCTGCGCGGCGCCGGACAATTGCTCCGCGTTCATCTTTCCGCTCCCCGCCTGGCTGAGCGCCCACAGCATGGTGGAGCGCGTTCCCGAGCGGCAATAGGCCAGAACCGGGCCGCCGGCGTTCTCCACGCAGGCCCCCATCTTCGCGACCATCTCCGGCGTCACCTGACCCGGCTCCATCGGGATCGACTCATAGGCCAGGCCCGCGGCCTCGGTCTCGGCGCGCGCTTCCGCGCTGCTCATCTGGCCGGGCTCTTCATTATCTGGACGATTATTAATGATCATCGCGAAGCCCTGGTCGCGGGCGGCCTGGAAATCGGCCTTCGCCAGTTGCGGCGAGGCGGAGAAGGAATCGCTCAGTCGGCGGAAATCGGACATGGGTTGTCGCTCGCTGTAAAAGGTTGGTTGCGGCAAGATTGACAGGCTCAAAATCACCGTGGAAGGGTCCGCGACGATTTTTTGACATTTCCGGGGCTGCTTTCAACACATGCTGCGATACGCGCTCAGGCGATTGCTTATCGCAATCCCCACCCTGTTCGTGATCATTACGATCGCGTTCTTCATGATGCGCGCCGCCCCCGGAAGCCCGTTCGACACGGACCGGCAACTTCCCGCCGCCATCGAACAGAATATCCGCGCCGCCTATGGAATGGATAAGCCGCTGATCGCCCAGTACGGCGATTATCTCTCAAAGGTGGTTCGCGGCGATCTTGGCCCCTCCCTGAAATACCGCGACAAGACGGTGACGGAAATCATTGCAGAGGGCTTTCCCGTCTCCATGACGATCGGCGTCGCGTCGCTGTTTCTGGCCATGGTTTTCGGGGTCGGGCTGGGTGTCGCCGCGGCGCTGCGGCAGAACCGTCCGGCCGATTTTGGGGCAATGGCGGTGGCCATGATCGGCATATCGATCCCCACCTTCGTCACCGGGCCGTTGCTGGCGCTTGTCTTCGGCGTCTGGCTGCGCGTTCTTCCTTCCGGCGGCCTGCAGGGCGGAATGAGCGTCCAGAATTTGCTGCTGCCGGTCATTACGCTGGCCCTGCCGCAGATCGCCATCATTTCGCGCCTGACCCGCGCCTCGATGATCGAGGTGATCCGCTCCAACTATATCCGCACCGCGCGCGCCAAGGGCTTGAGCGAATGGCGGGTGATCACCCGGCACGCCATGCGCGCCGCCCTGTTGCCGCTGGTCAGCTATATGGGTCCGGCGCTGGCGGCGCTGATGACCGGATCGCTGGTGGTGGAGCAGGTGTTCCAGCTGCCCGGCATCGGGCGGCAATTCGTGATCGGCGCGCTGCAGCGCGACTACACGGTCGTGATGGGGGTGGTCATTCTCTACGCCGCGCTGATCATCCTGATGAACCTGCTCGCGGACCTGCTCTACGGCGTGCTGGACCCCAAGGTGAAATACCAGTGAGTCTCGAGCTGATCCCCGGCCGCCGCGCGGAGATCGCCGGCAAGGCGGCGACACGCGGACGTTCGCTCTGGGACGATGCCCGCGGGCGGCTGTTCCGCAACAAGGCGGCGGTGGGCGGCATGATCGTGCTGGCGGTGATGACCCTGCTGGCGGTCTTCGGTCCCGCTCTCTGGCCGCACGGCTATGACACAATCTACCGCACCAAGGTCGCCATCGGCCCGACATTCGAGGACTGGCATATCTTCGGCACCGACGCGACGGGGCGCGACCTGTTCGTACGCACGCTGATCGGCTTGCGCATTTCGCTGGCCGTCGGCGTGGTGGCGACCGGGGTCAGCCTGATCATTGGCGTGTTGTGGGGCGCGACCGCGGGCTATCTCGGCGGGCGCATCGACAATGTGATGATGCGCTTTGTCGATATCATGTACTCGCTGCCCTACATCTTCTTCGTCATCCTGCTGATGGTGACGTTCGGCAAGCATCTGATCCTGATTTTCGTCGCCATCGGCGCGGTGGAATGGCTGACCATGGCGCGCATCGTGCGCGGCCAGACCATCTCTCTGCGCCGCAAGGAATTTATCGAGGCGGCGGAGGCCGCCGGGGTGCGCGGCTTCACCATCATCCGCCGCCACATCATGCCCAACGTGCTGGGTCCGGTCGTGGTCTACGCCACCCTGACCATCCCGGTGATCATCCTGGCCGAGAGCTTCCTCAGCTTTCTGGGCCTCGGCGTGCAGGAGCCGCTGACCAGCCTTGGAAAGCTGATCTCCCAGGGCAAGGACGATCTGGAAAAGCCGTGGCTGCTGCTCTTCCCCTCGCTGTTCATGATGATCACCCTGTTGGCCTTCAATTTCATCGGGGACGGCCTGCGCGACGCCATCGATCCCAAGGACCGGTGAGCGGCGGGCCCTATCCGGTCGCCGATCTCGCCGCCTACCTCACCGGGCGCTGGCGGCTGGACCGGACCATGCGCGACCACCGCGCGGGGCAGACCGGGACCATGACCGGGGTGCTGGAGATCGCGCCGGACGGAGAGAGCCATGCCTGGCGCGAACGCGCGGAGCTGGCGATGGGGGCCTATCGCGGCCCGGCCTGGCGCGATTACCGGCTGGGCTTTGTCACGCCGCGCCGCGCCGCGGTGTATTTCGACGACGGCCGCCCGTTTCACGAACTGGATTTGTCGGACGGGTTCTGCCGCCAGCGGCATGACTGCCCGCCGGACCTGTATTCCGGCGTTTTCATCGCGTTCGGCGCCGACCGCTGGCAGATGCGCTGGCGCGTCCGCGGGCCGAAAAAGCGCCTCCACATCGTGACCGATCTGGCGCGGGACGGTTAAGGCGCTAACTCTCCCGGCATGACGGGATCCACCGCAAAGCGCGACCTGCCAACCAAGACCTGCCCGGTCTGCGGCCGCCCCTTCGCGTGGCGGAAGAAATGGGCGCGTGACTGGGAAAATGTGCGCTATTGCTCCCGCCGCTGCGCGCGCAACAAGACAGGACGGGGAAAGCTCTAGCCCGCTCTACAAATTCAGCAGGTGAAGGACATTAG
>NZ_JACESD010000054.1:0-20058 GCF_013911995.1 Euryhalocaulis sp. | reverse complement strand
CGTAGGACGGGCGCAGGACCAGCGGATAGCCCAGCTCCTTCGCCGCGGCGAAGGAGCTGGGCTATCCGCTGGTCCTGCGCCCGTCCTACGTGCTGGGCGGCCGCGCCATGGAAATCGTCGCCGACGACGAATCCCTGAAACGCTATATCCGCAACGCCGTTGTGGTCTCCAACAAGAAGCCGCTGCTTCTGGACCGCTACTTAAGCGACGCCATCGAGATCGACGCCGACGCCATCTGCGACGGCGAGGAAGTCTTCGTGGCCGGCATCATGGAGCATATCGAGGAAGCCGGCGTGCATTCCGGCGATTCGGGCTGCGCCCTGCCGCCCTATTCGCTGGATGAGGAAATGATCCAGCGCCTCACGAAACAGACCGGCGAAATGGCGCTGGCGCTGGGCGTGCGCGGCCTGATGAACGTGCAGTTCGCGATCAAGGACGGCGATATCTATGTCCTTGAGGTGAACCCGCGCGCCTCCCGCACCGCGCCGTTCGTGGCCAAGGCCATCGGCCTGCCCATCGCGGCCATCGCCGCCAAGGTCATGGCGGGCGCGAAACTTTCGGAATTCGACCTGCGTCAGGTCTGGTCCGGCCGCATGGCGGTCAAGGCCGTCACCCTGCCGTTCGCCCGCTTCCCGGGCGTCGACCCGGTGCTGGGGCCGGAGATGCGCTCCACCGGCGAATCGATGGGCACGGACGTCAATTTCGAAAACGCCTTCTCCAAGGCCCAGCGCGCCATCGGCGTGACCCTGCCGCACGAAGGCACGGTCTTCATGTCGGTCAAGGATTCGGACAAGGACGCCATCGTCCCGCTGGCCGCCCAGCTGGCCGATATCGGCTTCCGCGTGATCGCCACCGGCGGTACGGCGGCCTTCCTGAAGGAAAAGGGCGTGCCGGTTGAGCGGATCAACAAGGTCTATGAGGGCCGCCCGCACATTGTCGACGCCATGAAGAACGGCGATGTGGACCTGGTCTTCAACACCACCGAGGGCCGTCAGGCGCTGCAGGATTCCTATTCCATCCGCCGCACGGCGCTGGAGCTGAAAATCCCGTACTACACCACGCGCGCGGCGGTGAAGGCGGCGGTCATGGCCATCGCCAAGACCGACGAAGAGAAAATGGACGTCATGTCCCTGCAGGAAATTCGCGCTAAGTTCGCCACGTGAACACGATTGCCTGCATGAAGTGGGGCACGCGCTACGGCCCCCAATACGCCAACCATCTCTACGCCTCCGCAAAGCGGAACATGGCGGACGATTTCCGCTTCATCTGCTTTACCGAGGACGCGAGCGGCCTCGATTCCGGCATCGACGCCCAGCCCCTGCCCGCCATCGACCTGCCGGACCGCGTGGCCTGGACGCCGTGGCGCAAACTCTCGCTCTGGCAGACCCCGCTGGCCGATATCACCGAAGGCGATGTCCTGGTCCTCGATCTCGACCTCCTCATCACCGGCCCTCTGGACGATTTTTTCAGCCATAGGCCCGGCGAATACTGCGTTATCGAGAACTGGACCCAGAAGGGCGAGGGCGTGGGCAACACCTCCGCCTTCCGCATTCCGGTCGGCCGCTATCCGGAAATCTATGACCGCGTGCAGGCCGATCCCGAGGCCGTCCTGAAACGCTGGCGGATCGAGCAGCAATATATCTCCGACCTCATTCCGCAGCAGAATTTCTGGCCGCGCGAGTGGTGCCTGAGCTTCAAGCACTCCATCCTGCCGCCGTTCCCGGTCAACTGGTTCAAGACCCCCGAATTGCCCGCGGATGCCCGCATCGTGGCCTTTACCGGCCACCCGGACCCGGACGAGGCGCTGGAGGGCAAATGGCCGGCCCCGTGGTACAAACGCCATTACAAACATGTCCGCCCCACGCCCTGGATCGGCGACCACTGGCGTTGACATCTTGAAACCCGGTCAAAGGCTTCCTAGAGTCTTTCCGCCGCAACGACGGGCTTGAAGGTCAAACGCCCGCGTTAATCGAAACGGTTTTCTGTACATGCAAAAAATACCCATGACGGCGGAAGGGCACCGCGCCCTTGACGCAGAGTTGAAACGTTTGAAGTCCGAAGAACGCCCGGCCGTGATCCAGGCGATCGCGGAAGCGCGCGAGCACGGCGATCTCTCGGAGAACGCCGAGTATCACGCCGCCAAGGAGCGCCAGGGCTGGATCGAGGGCCGCGTGGCCGAGCTTGAAGACAAGATGGCTCGCGCACAGGTGATCGATGTCAGCAAGCTGAATGGCGACACCGTCAAGTTCGGCGCCACGGTCACGCTGGTGGACGAGGACACAGACGATGAGTCCGTCTACAAGATCGTTGGCGAGGACGAGGCGGACGTGCGGGACAAGAAAATCTCCATCACCTCCCCCATGGCCCGCGCCCTGATCGGCAAGGCCGTCGGCGATTCCATCGAGGTTTCCGCCCCCGGCGGCGCCAAGGCCTACGAAATTCTGGAAGTCGTCTGGAAATAGAAAACGCCGGACCGCCCTTGGCGGCCCGGCGCTTCACTGACGCGAAACCGGTTCGGGGTCAGTCCTGCGTCAATCCGGGCAGATAAAGGGCCGGGTCCACCGGCTCTCCGTCGCGGCGCACCTCGACATGCAAATGCGGTCCGGTCGTCACGCCGCTTGATCCGACAAACCCGATCGGATCTCCGGCGGTGACACGATCCCCTTCCATCACCGTGAACCCGTCCATATGGGCGTAGAGCGTGGTGTATCCTTCGCCGTGGTCCAGCACGATCACCTGGCCGTAGGACGCCTTGCCGTTCAGCCCGTTCTCATCTGCATAACTGACGCGTCCGTCCGCGGGCGCGGCGATTGTCGTCCCGCGCGGGGCGGCGATGTCGTATCCGTTATGGAATTTCTGCGGCCGGATGGAGAGCGAGGACGGGCCGAAGCGCGAGGTGATCTTTCCGTCCAGCACCGGCTGGCTGAACGTTATGGCCTGCGCCGCGGCGGCGTGCATCGCCTGCGCAACGCCGGCCGGCAGCGCCACGGTCAGCAGGGCCGCGGCCGATAGCAGGCCCGCCCCCCGGCGGGCAGTATGTTTCGGGGCGCCTAGAATGGCTTTCAATCTCATTTCCATGATCCTTTTGTCGGCTACGCCAAGACTGACCGCGAAAGAGCGCCCCGAACTCGCTCTTGCGGCATCCAGCAGGGTGCGGGCGTAGAGACGCGCCCCGCCATTTCCGATCACCGCCAGCGCCGCGGCGTCGCATGCGGTTTCCACCGCCCCGCGCCGCCGCCGCTGGATCGCGAACCAGAACGGATTGAACCAGAGAAGGATTCCCGCGGCCCGCGCCGCCAGCTCGGCGCGCGCATCACCGCGCTTCACATGCGTCAGCTCATGGATAAGCGCGCAGCGCAAAGCCCCGGCGCGCTCCGGCGCCAGCCATCCCGCCGGAACCGCCACGACAGGGCGAATTATCCCGGCCGAAAAGGGCGACCCGTTCCCTGAAAAAACCTTTAGCGCCGGCGCGCGCGGCAGACCCGCCTCCGCCGAAAGCGCTCCCATCGCGTCGGCAAGGCTGCGCGGCGCCGCGGCGCTGCGGGCCAGAAGCCTCTCTAAGCGCCAGCTGCGCGCCGCCTCGAACAGGCCGCGCCAGATCGCCCCGGCCAGCCAGACCCCCGCAAGCCAGACCGCCAGGCCGGGCGCATCCGCCGCGTCTTGCTGAATTCGCGCGGCCTCCGGCGGCGCAAGAGCGGGAACGCCCTCCCGCAGGCCTTCAAACCATGCCGGATCAAAACCGCTGGCGGCCGGCGGGCCGAACCGCCAGAACGCCAGAGCGAAAACCAGCGGCGCCATGGCCGCAAGGCTGGCCGCCGCCCATGTCCGGTCGGCGCGCGGCCCGCCCGGCAGGGCGCGTCCCAGGCCATGGGCGCAGACCGCCACCGGCAGTGTCATCGCCAATGCCGCCAGCGCGATTTCCAGTCCCGCGCTCAATTTTCTTTCTCCCCGCCCTCTTGTTCCAGCAGGGTCTCCAGCTCCGCCAGATCGTCATCATCCAGCAACGGGCTGCCCGCAAAGGCGGAAGCCGGAAGCGGAGCGTCCAGATCGAAGACCTGGGCGGAAAAGCGCCGGACCATGCCGCTGAGCACGGCCGCCTTCGACAGCGCGGGGGCGAACACGGCAAGGCCGTGAGAATCGCGCCTTGAGACCAGCCCCTTTTCCACCATGCGGGAAATCAGCGTGCGGGTTGTCGAATAGGACCAGTCCTGCGGACCGCCCAGACGGGCATGCACTTCGCGCGCGCTCAACGCGCCTTCGTTCCAGAGGGTTTTCAGAACGGCCATCTCGCTGGGGCTGGGGGGCTGCATACTGTCTCCGTAACAGGTTCGCTACATCTGTAACACACCTCTGACATCCGTCAATCCGGTTCTTCGCGCCCGCGGCCTTTTCTCTGGTCACTGCCCCGCACTTGTCCGACAATAGGTCTCATGAATCAGCGGAACGGGCTGTGCCATGTCGTGTCCGACGGGCGGCGCGGCATCGAAAATCAGGCGCTGGGACTGGCCGAAGCGGTCATGCGGCGTATCCCGCTGACAATCGAGGTGCGCCATGTGCCGCGCCCCACATGGCGCGATGTTCTGGCGCGGCTGCTTGGCCGTCCCGTCGCGCCCCGCGCTGACGAACACAATACCGCGCCGGCCCTGTGGATCGGCGCCGGCCGAGCGGCGCTTTATCAGGCCCGCCGCGACCGCCTGCGCTACCCGGACGCCTTCTTCGTCTATGTGCAGGACCCCGGCCCGATGGCGGACCTGTTCGATCTCGTCATCGCCCCGGAACATGACGGCGTAACCGGCGATAATGTCGTCTCCACGCTGGGCTCCACCAACCGCATCACCCGGGAGCGGCTGAACGAGGAGAAAGCGCGCTTTTCCGAACATATCGCCCGCCTGCCCGAACCCCGCATCGCGGTGCTGATCGGCGGCCCGTCAAAACGCCACCGTTTCGACCGCGCCACCATAGGCCGCATCCGGGAGGCGTTGAGCGGCCTGCGTGAGGCCGGCGCCAGCCTTATGATCACCGCTTCGCGCCGCAGCCCGCCCGCCGTCCACGCCATGCTGAAGGAGCTGCGCGACGAACCCGATGTCTGGTTGTGGGAGGGGGACAGCGCCGGCGACAATCCGTATTTCGCGTTTCTCGCCGCGGCGGACTCCATTCTGGTGACCGCGGATTCCACCAATATGCTGACCGAGGCGGTCAGTGCGGGGAAACCGGTCATGATGCTGGAAGTCGGCGGCTCCGACGGAAAGTTCGCGGACCTGCACGACGCGCTGGTCGCGCGCGGCTATGGCTGCTGGTTCATGGGCGATGTTGAATCCTGGCCCGTCGAACCCCTGCGGGAGACCGACCGCGCGGCGGAAATCCTCGCCACCCGCTTTCTGGCGCGGGAAAAGAAGCGCGGCGCCTGACGCCTAATGCTGGCGCGGCGCGGTCCGCTTCAGCTCCCGGCGCATGGTTTCCGGCGCGGTTTTCTCCGCCGCCCCGACGGCCTTGTCGGCGGCCTCGTGCTTGCGGCGGCTTTTTCGCACCGCCCGCAACGCGGTAATTGAATTGCCGACCAGCAGCGCCAGCCCGGCCGCCGTCACCAGGATTCCGCCCGGAAAGACCGAAACGGTCAGAACAATGCCCGCCGCCGTGATCAGCACGCCCGCTATGGCCAGAAGCGCCCGCATCATGGCTGGGTTTTTTCCAGCGTCTTCCTGATCCGTGACGGCGATTTCCGTTCCGCCTCGCGCAGCTTTTCGTCCAGACGGGCGCTGCGGGACCGGCGTTCCCGCAGCCAGTCCTGGCTCCGGCGGGAATTGCCGATGACCAGCGCCACTCCCGTGGCGATCATGATCAGGCCCACTGGAATCGGCGTCCAGAAAAGCGGCAATCCGAAAGCGATAAGCAGCACGCCCAGTATCGTCAGGAACAGTCTCATGCGGTTTTTGAACGCGCCTCGCGCGCTTTGGTTCTGCAAGGCTTGCCATCGCCTTCAGCCTTCCGTTCAGTGGGCTTTGAACAACACGCTCAATCGGACAGGTCGCGAAAATGGATGAAGGCAGCCACGCTTACGAGGACGATACCCGCAACGCCGATGTGAAGGTTTCGGTGAACGGGGAGATCGTTCACCGGGACAAGGCCGTCGTGTCGGTTTTCGACGCCGGCTATATCCTCGGCGACGGGGTGTGGGAGGGCGTGCGCCTGCATCACGGAAAATGGGTGTTCCTGGACGCCCATCTCGACCGCCTGTTCCAGGGCGCCAAAGCCATCGACATGGATATCGGGCGGACCCGCGATGAAATCCGCGCCGCGCTGGACGCCGTGGCCGAAGCCAACGGCATGACCACCGGCGTTCATGTCCGCCTGATGGTCACGCGCGGCCGCAAGACCGCGCTGCACCAGAACCCGCGTTTCACCGCCTCGCCCGCCACCATGGTCATCATACCGGAATACAAGACCCCCAGCCCGCGCCTCCTGAAAGAGGGGCTGCGGCTGGCCACCGTTCCGGTCCGGCGCGGCTATTCGGACGTGCAGGATCCCAAGCTGAATTCGCATTCCAAGCTGAACTGCATCCTGGCCGCCATCGCCGCGGACAAGGCCGGCGCGGACGAGGGGCTGATGCTGGACCCGCACGGCTTCGTCGCCACCTGCAACTCCACCCATTTCTTCATCGTGACCAGGGGCGAAGTCTGGACCTCGACCGGGGATTTCTGCCTTGCCGGCGTCACGCGCCGGAAAATCCTCGATCTCTGCGCCCGCAACGGCGTCACAGCGCGGGAGAAGAATTTCACCCTCACCGATGTCCATTCCGCGGACGAGGCTTTCGTCACCGGCACGTTCGGCGGCGTGGTTCCGGCGCGGGAGATTGACGGCCGCGTCATCGGCAATGGCGAGCGCGGCCCCGTCGCGAAGAAGCTTCAGGACTGGTATGCGCACCTCATGGACGAGGAAGCGGGGGTGACCCGCGTATGACGGTCCGCGTGATGGGCTGGTCCGGCCCGCGCAACATCTCCACCGCCATGATGCGCAGCTGGGAGAACCGCCCCGACACGGAAGTGCGGGACGAGCCCTTCTACGCCCCGTGGCTGGCCGAGACGGGCACCGGGCACCCGGCCCGCGCGGAAACTTTAGCGCGCCACGAGACGGACCGCGCGGCCGTCGCCGCGGCCTGCGCCGCGCCCGGTCCGCAAGGCGCGCCGGTCTTCTATCAGAAGCAGATGGTGCATCACCTGCCGCGGGGCGCGGACCTTTCCTTCGCGAAAGACGCCCGGCATTTCTTCCTGATCCGCGACCCGCGCCGCGTCGCCGCCTCCTATGTGAAGCGGTTCGAGGATGCGAGCGCCGAGCGTCTGGGCTTCACCCGGCAGCTGGAGATTTACGAGGAGGTCGCCGCGCTGACGGGCCGCGACTGGCCGGTGCTGGAATCGGAAACGATTCTCGCCAACCCGGAAGCCGCCCTGCGCGCCCTCTGCGAAGCCATCGGGATTCCGTTCAGCGAGGACATGCTCCGCTGGCCCGCCGGCAAGCGCGCCAGCGACGGGGCCTGGGCCGCCGTCTGGTATGACGCGGTGGAGCGCTCCACCGGCTTCGGCGATCCCTCGCCCGAACCCGGCCCGCTGCCCAAAAACCTCGAAGCCATCGCCGCCGAGGGCCGCGCCCCGTACGAGGCGCTGAAACGCCGCGCGCTGCGGCCCTAGCGCAGGCTCTTGTCCACGCCGCCGCCCTTCTTGGCGGAGGCCAGGATCGCGCTTCCCGCGCCGATGATGATGAAGCCGAACGGGATGGGGGAGATCATCAACACCGAGCCGAGGACCACCAGCACCCACCCGAAAAGATTAGCGAGGCCGCGCATGGAGCTATCCTAGCGCGGCCCCGGCCTGTCCGCGAGCCGCCTTATTGCCCGCCGCTCTGGTCCGGCACGATGCGCACGATCTGCTCGTCCGCCGCTTCCAGCGCCAGATAGATCGCCCCGTCCGGACCGGTTTTCACGTCGCGCACGCGGCTGGGGGCTTCCAGCCATTCCTCGGCGATGACCCGGTCGCCGTCCAGCACCAGGCGGGAGACCCGCATGGTCGCCAGACCGCCGACGAAGATATCGCCCCGCCATTCGGGGAAGACCTCGCCGTCATAGAAGGTCATGCCCGAGGGCGCGATCACCGGGTCCCAGTAATAGACCGGCTGCTCCATGCCCTCCTGTTGCGCGATGCCCTCGCCCATCGTCGAGCCGTCATAGTTTTGGCCGTAGGTGATGGTGGGCCAGCCGTAAGTCTTGCCGGCCTCGGGCGTGTTCACCTCGTCGCCGCCGCGCGGGCCATGCTCGATGGTCCACAGCGCGTCCGTCTCCGGGTGCAGCGCCGCGGCCTGGATGTTCCGCAGGCCATAGGCCCAGACTTCCGGCGCGCCCTCCGCGCCATCGGCGAACGGGTTGTCCTCCGGCACGGAGCCGTCGGGGTTCAGGCGCACCACGGTCCCGATATGGTCCTGCGGGTCCTGCGCCCGGTCGCGGGGCGGATTATTGCTGCGCTCGCCCAGCCCGACATAGAGCGTGCCGTCCGGCGCGAACACGATGCGGGAGCCGAAATGCTTGGTGGAGGCCCAGCCCGGCTGCTGCTGGAAGATCACTTCCACGTCATTGAGCTGGCCGTTCTCCAGCCGCCCGCGCGCGACCGAGGTTCCGTTCTCGCCCTCGCCGCGCGGTTCGGAGAAGGTGAAATAGACCATGCGGTCGCTGGCGAAATCCGGGCTCAGCGCCACGTCCAGCAGGCCGCCCTGGTCGCGATTATCCACTTCCGGCACCCCGCCGATGGGGGCGGAGACCGTGCCGTCCGGCTGCACGACATGCATCGTGCCCGCCTTCTCGGTCACCAGCATCGCGCCGGAGGGCAGGAATTCGAAGCCCCACGGGCTGTCCAGACCATCCGCCACCGGCTCGATGGTCCAGGCATGAGTCACGGCGGGTTTCGGGGCGCGCGTCTGACCGTCAAAAGCCGGCTCGACATAATCGACATTCGGCGCGCCGGTTTCCGCCGGCGCGGTGTCGGAGACCTGCACCACCGGCGCGGTGGTCAGCGTCTCGGCGTTCTGCGCCATGCCGGACTCCATGCCGTCTCCGGTTTCGCCGGCCATCTCGCCGTCCATGCCGGCGTCCATGTCCGCCATGCCGTCCGCCTCATCGGCGGCCGGGGCGGCGTCCTCGCCGGCGTCCATGGCGGAGGCGTCGGCCTCGCCGTTCTCGGTCAGGGCGGCGCTGTCTTCGGCGTCCAGTTCGGGGGGTTCGGAATTGCATCCGGCGACCGCGATGGCGGCGGCGGAGGCGAGCAGCATCATGCGCATGAGGGGCTCCATGTCTGGGCGGGTGTTTGCAAACTGCCCGCTAAACTATGCCGCCGCGCCAAGGGTTCCAAGAAATCGGCCCCCGCGCAGCGCAAACGCCTCTTTCCCGAACGCTCCGCCCCCTCTAGCTTGCCGCCCATGGCCTACCGTTCCCTGCGCGACTTCCTCGACACTCTCGAAGCCGATGGCGACCTGAAACGGGTCTCCGAGCCCGTCTCCACCAATCTGGAGATGACCGAGATTCACCGCCGCCTCCTGAATGAGGGCGGCCCCGCCATGCTGTTCGAGAATGTGGTGAAGGAGGACGGCTCGAAGTCCGACATGCCGGCCCTCATCAATCTCTTCGGCACGGTGGAGCGCGTCGCCCGCGCCGTCACGCTGGACGGCAAGCAGCGCCGCACGGCCAAGGACCTGCGCGAGGTCGGCGAACTGCTGGCCTTCCTGCGCCAGCCCGAACCGCCCGGCGGGCTGAAGGAGGCCCTCGACCTCGTCCCGCTCGCCCGCAAGGTCATGGCGATGCGCCCCAACACGGTGAAAAACGCCCCCTGTCAGGAGATCGTGCTGGAGGGCGAGGACGCGGACCTCGACGCCCTCCCCATCCAGACCTGCTGGCCGGGCGAGCCGGACCCGCTCATCACCTGGCCGCTCGTGGTCACGCAAGGCCCGGGCAAGGAGAAGATCGACGCCCCCAATCTCGGCATCTACCGCATGCAGAAGCGGGGCAAGCGCGAGACCCTGATGCGCTGGCTGCACACGCGCGGCGGCGCGCAGCATTACAGAAGCTGGAAGGGGGAGCGGCCCGAGCCCATGCCCGCCGCCGCCGTCATCGGCGCCGATCCGGGCACGATTCTGGCCGCCGTCACGCCGGTGCCCGAGACCCTCTCGGAATACCAGTTCGCCGGCCTCCTCCGCGGCGCCAAGGCCGAGCTGGTCCAGTGCAAGACGATTCCCCTGAAAGTCCCCGCCGAGGCCGAGATCGTGATCGAGGGCCACGTCATGCTGGACGAGTATGGCGACGAGGGCCCCTATGGCGATCACACCGGCTATTACAACGCCGTCGAGCCCTTCCCGGTCTTCAAGGTCAGCGCCATCACCATGCGCCGCGACCCCATCTATCTCACCACCTTCACGGGCCGCCCGCCGGACGAGCCCTCCGTGCTGGGCGAGGCCCTGAACGAGGTCTTCATCCCCCTCCTGCAACAGCAATTCCCGGAGATCACCGATTTTTGGCTGCCGCCGGAGGGATGCTCCTACCGCATCGCGGTCATCTCCATGAAGAAGACCTATCCCGGCCACGCCAAGCGCGTGATGATGGGCGCCTGGTCCTTCCTCCGGCAATTCATGTTCACCAAGTGGATCATCGTCGTCGACGACGATATCGACGCGCGGGACTGGAAAGACGTCATGTGGGCCATCTCCACCCGCATGGACCCGGCCCGCGACACGACAATCATCGAAAACGCCCCCATAGACTATCTCGACTTCGCCTCCCCGAAAGAGGCGCTCGGCTCAAAGATCGGCCTCGACGCCACCAACAAGATCGGCGCGGAGACCAGCCGCGAATGGGGGGAGAAGCTGGAGATGGATGAGGCGGTTATCGCGCGGGTGGATGAGTTGTGGGGGCGGTTGGGTTAGCCCCTCACACAACTTAGCGTGTATGGCATTCGGGAATGCAGTAATAGCAGCCATCCGACTTAGCGTATATCTTGCGCGCCTCTTCAATTGCCCCCGCGCAGGTCAAATGCCATCCAAGATCGCGGCGATTTGCAACCTCCGGCGGGTGACTACACGAATCATCATCGATGTGCACTTCGTGGTAGCCATCACTTTGCTCGTTTTTGTTTACGTAATAATTTGCCATTTCGTATCCTCCATAATGGATACTTTTACATTGATTCTTACTCTTTCGAGAGTCGTAATTTGAAATCGCACAACCGCTTGTTGGAGCCACACAAGTGTGGCTATCCTTCTCTGGAAATTATTAAGGGGGAGCGGCATGATCGATAACGATAAGATTAAGGGTGACCCAGCTCGGTTGTTTCCAGTGGTTGCGGATACTTCAAAGGAAGGCCGCGCACTTTCGATTTTTTTGGCATGCATGACGAACGTCTTTGAGTTCGGTCAAAATATGCTCGGCTCAGTCGGTCAGCGTGTCGGTTCACGCGCGAAAATGGCCGCATATTGCGAGGTCAAATTCCCCAAGGACAAGATTTCTGCAAAAGATCGCCCAGACGGCTTACTGATCTTGAAAGTCGGTTCGCGAACTTGGTCCGCCCTGTTCGAGGCCAAGGTAGGTCGCGCCACTATCAATCCAGAACAGATGGACCGCTACGTGCGCTTGGCCCAGCGCAACGGCATCGATGCGGTGATCTCAATATCGAATGAATTTGCAACATTTCCAGATCAGCCGCCCTACAACGTTCCCAATTCAATCAAGACTGTGAGCGTTTATCACTGGTCGTGGATGCACATCATGACCGAGGCCAATCTTCTATCTGACGATGATCGCGTTACCGATAAGGACCAAGGCTTCATACTGCGCGAATTTCTGCGCTATCTGCGCCATGACAGCACCGGCGCTTCAGGCTTCGATCAGATGAACGCCGAATGGAGCGACCTTGTCTCGCTGATCCAGAAAGACGGCATCCCGAAAAAGGGCTCGCCGGAAATCGAAAATACGATCGCCGCCTGGCACCAAGAGACTCGGGATCTCGAGTTGGTTCTAAGCAGAAAAACCGGACGAAATGTCGAATTGCGAATTCCAAGGGCGCATCAATCTGATCGAAAGAAGCGATTGAAAGATGATACAGAACAGCTTGTTACAGATAAATTTCTATCGGCAACCTTCGCCATTCCCGACGCTGCGGCTCCTCTGGAGATATGTGCCAATCTAGCTACACGAACAATTCAGGCGAGCATGCGATTGAAAGCTCCATTAGATAAGAAAAGCGCTTCGGCGCGCATCAATTGGCTGCTCAAACAAATAAAAACTGATCATGAAGACGAAAATCGTAAGTTTAGCATCCGCGACGAAGATTTGAGCGTCCGTGCTATCTGGCCGGGAAGCGCGCCGTATACACAGAAGCCTCTACCGGTCGTCCGTGAAGACATTGACTCGATCTCGCATGAAGATCGCAGCAAAGCGCCAACCAGCTTTGAGGTTCTCATGTCGGTCGGGGACGGCCGCAGCTTTGGCGGGCGCCAAAAATTCATCCAACTTCTGGAAGAGAGTGTTCCCGACTTTTACGAGCTTGTCGGACAAAACTTGAAGCCTTGGCAGGCGCCTGCGCCAAAAGTGCGAAAATCCGCTCCGGACGAAGATGAGCTTCAGGATGTCGACTTGTCAGGTCGGGATATGAACGAAAGCAGCTCGTCAGATGACTTTGGCGCCGCATAGCTTTTGCTGTTCGTCTTTTTCGCACATCGCTAAACTCCCCACGCAATCGCTCCGATTGCGTGGGGAGAATCAAATCATGACTCATCGCTTTTTCGCCGCCGCCTCTGTTGCGGCGCTTATTGCCGGTCCGGCTGTCGCTTCGGACTGGGATCTAAATGAACGCTTCGAGGCCGGCATGGAGGCCGAGGACGCGGCGGCGCTGGCCGCCCTGTTCGAGGAAGACGCCATATCCTACGGCCCCGACGGCCAGACCGCCCGCGGCCGGGCGGAGATCCAGGCCAGCTGGCAGGGCTTCTTCGACGCCTTCGACAATATCACGCTGGAGCTGGCGCCCGACGGCTCCCACGGCGACGACCAGACCCACGCCGAGTGGGGCATCTACACCCTCACCATGACCCCGGCCGCCGGCGGCGAGGAAATCACCTCCATGGGCCGCTACACCGACTACAGCGTCAAAAGCGAAGACGGCTGGCGCTACAAGTTCGACCACGCCTCGCCGATGGCGGAGTAGGTTGTCCGGGCGGCGCGTCCGGCCCGACTGCGGCGCGCCGTTCGTTTTCTATCACCGTCATCCTCCGGCTTGACCGGAGGACCCAGTTTAAATCTGAGGCCCGAGCCAGCCGCTCGCTACCTCGTCATACAGATCGCGCCACTGCGGGTTATTCCGCTCGATCAGCTCCAGCTTCCATTTGCGCAAATAACGCTTCAGCCGCTTTTCGCGGTTGATGGCCGCGTCCACCGTTTCGAACGTCTCGAAATGCACCAGCATCGAGATGCCGTATTTCTTGCAGAATTTCGATCCGAGCCCTTCCCGGTGCTCCCACACGCGCCGGATCAGATCATTCGTGACGCCGATATAGAGCGTTCCGTTACGGGCGCTGGCGAGGATGTAGACATAGAAGGCGCGCATGAATTTCCACACTTCGCGCCACCCTGGGTCCTCCGGTCAAGCCGGAGGATGACGGGGTTTTAGGCGGTTTGGACAATAAATCACCGCCAGTTTATCCCCGGCGCCCCAAACGCCCCTATACTCACCGCTGTCTGCCGCCCGTGGAGGGGACCGAAGGCCTGGTCGCTTTGGGGGCGGGGGACGCGGCGCCGGAGCGCGATGGGTGAGATTGACCTTTCACGCCCGCTCCGGCCTGTCGGCGGGAACTGCGGAGGAAAACGGCCGCAAACCCACCCGGTCATGGCAGGTCAAACGCCGCGCGGCGCGTCTTTTGGTCCGCGAACACTAAAAACTACATACGGCCTGCGTTCCGAAACGACGCGCCGCTCCCTTCCACCTCATCCCTCTTCGGGCCAAACGGCCTGCGGAGCTTTCGGCGCATGAGCAGCAATAAAACCCTCGCCCCCCTTAATGGGGGAGAGGGCAATGAAGCCCCAAAGCCCGCGAGGGCTTTGGATGACTGAATGGGAGAGGGGGTGATCAGACGTTTACACGGGACGCGGAGACGATAACCGCCGCTTAACCCTTCCCGCTAACCCGCAGGCAAGGAAATGCCGCGACACTCATTGCCATGAGCGCCATCGCCAATATCGGGACCGCCGCCCTGACCGCCGCCCATGCGCGGGCCGCGGACGCGGCGCAGACCATCGCCGGCGCGAGGGCCGCCCCGGCCGGGACCGACCCGATCGTTCAGGGCGCGGTGGAGCTGAAGCGCGCGGAGGCGGAAGCCGATGCGGCGGCCGCCATCATCCGCACCGCGGACGAGATGACAGGAACCCTCCTCGACATGCTGGCCTGAGCGCGCAGCGTCCGGGGCGCGCGCCTAGTCCCAGCGGAAGCCCTGGCAGAACTCGGTCTTCGAGACGTCCTTGCCGCGCAGCGGCCGCGCACAGACCATGGCGTATTCCTCCCGCGTCAGCGGCAGCGACCCGCAGCTATTGGCGATCGTCTCCTTCGCCCGGTTCAGCGTCTGCTGCATCTGTTCATAGGCGGTCAGCACGCCGTTATAGACGGTCGTATCCGCCGTGGTGCGGTTGGTCTGGAGCCACTGATAGGTCTTGTCGTGATCGGCGGCGAGGGTCTCGGCCATTGAGGCCATGCCCACGCAATAGGCCGCGTCCGCCACCCGCCCGGTATCGGCGGTCTGCGCCTGCGCCGCGGCGGCCGGCAGGGTCAGGAGGGCGAGCGGGGCCAGGAGCGCGTGCAGCTTGGTCATGGCCGCAACCCTTGCCCAAAACCGGGCCGCGATCAACGCACCCGTGTTATTTTTTGTGCGGCGCACAATAATATTTTGCTGCGCTTTTGCTGCAGGCCCTGTAGCGCAGCATTTTTGCCTTTGAGCGGCGCGCAAGATCGCCCCTCGCCAAGCGCCGCCGGACCGGGCTAGGCTGCGCGGCATGAGCACCGTCATCACGCACCGCGCGGGCGATATCGCGCGCATCACGCTGAACCGGCCCGACGCGCTGAACGCCTTCTCGCCGGAGCTGCTGGACGACCTGACCGCCGCCTTCGAGGATTGCGCGGAGGACCCGCCCGCCGCGGTGATCCTTTCCGGCGCGGGCCGCGCCTTCTCCGCCGGGGTCGACCTGAAGATCCTGCAGACCGCCGCGCCCGAGCACGGCCGCCTTGCCGGGGTCTATGAGGGGCGGGACGAAGCGGTGATCGCCGCCCTGCGCGCCGTTCCCTGCCCGGTGATCGGCCAGGTCCACGGCGCCTGCTTCACCGGCGCGCTGGAGATGGCGCTGCATTGCGACTTCATCTTCACGACCGAGGACACGAAGTTCGGCGACACGCACGCAAAATTCGCCATCCGGCCGAGCTGGGGCATGAGCCAGAACCTCCCCCTGGCCGTCGGTCTGCGCCGCGCGAAGGAGCTCAGCTACACCGCCCGCACCTTCACCGGGGCGGAGGCGGCCGAGTGGGGCCTCGCCAACGCCGCCCTGCCGGACCAGGACGCGCTGGAGGCGCACGCCGCCGAGACCGCCTCGCGCATCGCCGCCAACGACGCCGCCACGGTCCGCGCCTACAAGGACCTGCACCGCATGCACGAGGAAAAACTGATCGCCGACGCGCTGGAAGAGGAAATCCGCCGCGACTATCCGGAGATCACCGGCACCGAAGAACGCCTGAAGGGCTTCGGCTCATGACGAAAATCCCGCGCAACAAACAGGACGACTACACCGCCGGCATCATCAAGGACCGGCAGGACTTCATCCGCGAGCAGACCGGCGCGGAGCTGGAGCATACCGCCCGCTTCTCCTTCGACCCGGATGCGGTGCGCGGCAATATCGAGAACTTCACCGGCGTCGTTCAGATGCCGCTGGGCCTCGCCGGCCCCATGAAGCTGAACGGCGAGCATGCGGAGGGCGATGTCTACGTCCCGATGGCCACCACCGAGGGCACCCTCGTCGCCTCATATAATCGCGGCATGCGCCTGACGCGGGAGGCCGGGGGAATCACGGTCAGCGTGGTCGACGACGCCATGCAGCGCGCCCCGGTCTTCATCTTCGAAAACGCCCGACAGGCCCGCGATTTCGGCCTCTGGGTCACGGAAAATTTCGAGGCGATCAAGGCGCAGGCGGAAACCACCACCAGCGTTGGCAAGCTGCGCGACATCGAACAATATTCCGCCGCGCGCATGCTGTGGCTGCGCTTCAATTTCACCACCGGCGACGCGGCGGGCCAGAACATGGTCACCAAGGCCGCCCGCGCCGCCTGCATGTGGATTCTGGATTCCTACCCGGAAAAGATCGCCGATTTCCGCCTGGCGGCGAACATGGATACCGACAAGAAGCACTCCCACCTCAACACGCTGCGCACCCGCGGCAAGCGCGTGATCGCCGAATGCGTCATCCCGGACGCGCTGCTGCGCGAACACATGAAGGCCGGCGCGGACCAGTTCGTCCGCTACCGCTACCTCTCCAGCGTCGGCGCGCTGCTCTCGGCCTCGATAAATAACGGCTCTCACTCGGCCAACGGCATTGCCTCGGTCTTCATCGCGACGGGGCAGGACGAGGCGAACGTCGCGGAATCCTCCGCCGCCATCGTCTATACGGACCTGACGCCGGACGGCGATCTCTACTATTCCATCACCATCCCCTCGCTGATCGTGGCGACCTATGGCGGCGGCACCGGCCTGCCGACCCAGCGCGAATGCCTGGAGATCATGGATTGCTACGGCGCGGGAAAGGCGAAAAAGCTGGCCGAGATCATCGGCGGCGTGGCGCTCTGCGGGGAGCTGTCGCTCGCCTCCGCCATCCTCGCCGATGACTGGGTCCACAGCCACGAAACCTATGGCCGCAACCGGCCCTGAGGCGCGGGCCTCATTCCATGCTCTGACCGGTGAGATGTCTGGTGCTGAGCGACAGAGTCACTCGCTCGCCCCCAGCCGTTCCAGACGCGCCTCCACGCGCGCCGCGGAGTCAGCGTAGGCTCCGCCTAGAGCCTCCGCGTGCTGCCTTTGCTCATTCAGAATGTCATAGAGAAACGCCGCCAGGTTCCGGATTCGCATATCGTCGAGCAGATCCCGATAGTCGGTCGCATCATCGCGCCGCGCTAGCGTCCCGGCGGCCTCGAACGCGATCACATTGCCCAGATGATATTCGGACAGCAGAAATTCATCGACCCAACGGTGCTGGAACCGCGCCATGTCCGCTTCGTAATCCCGGATCGCCGCGATCTGCACACTCTGATCGACCAGCGCCTGCTGCAGGGCGATGTCCCGCAAAAGGCCGATCCGGCCCGCATTCTCCAGCGCCTGATAGGTGTTGCGCTGTACGCTAAGAAACTCGAGTTCATACAGCCCCATGCGCATGAGGTCGTCGAACCCCTCCCGCGCGATATCGCCTTTCTCCGCGTTCGCAAGCGTCGAAAGCGCATGCTGGCGCCTGGCTATATGCGCGAGATGGCCGTCGAGAAGATTGGCGGAGGCGGCGAGGTCCGCGTGCAACGATTTCAGATAGGTCGCCTCATTGGCCCGCTCGTTCCGCACCTCGTTCCAGTTCGCCGCCTGAAGGCCGATAAAAACCCCCAGCACAACGATCAGAAAGTCGAGACCGACGGCGACCCAGTTCTGGTCGCGGACATGAGTCATCATTCGGCGCAACAGCATACTGGCGCTCCCCCTTGCGATTGCGTTTTATCAGTCACCGGCCGATTGCGCGAATGGTCGGGGGAAATTGGGACGCGGCCTAGTCCTCACGTTTCTTGCCGTCGAGGTCCCGGCGGCGTTTATCCGCCTCCACGTCAGCGGCTTTCTTTTCCGCCTTGGCGCGCCCGAATTTCGCGCGGTTTTCCGCTGCGCGGTCCGCGTCCTCCTGCCGCGCCTTTCGTTTTTTGAACTGGCGGAGATTGATCAGCTCGGCCATGGTTCGCCTTCGCGCTTGCAGCGCCCCTTCGCGGGCGCGCCAATCATCCGCCCGTCCTGTCCCGCAATCAATGGCCGCCTGACGCTATGCTTCCTCCCATCCTGCAAAACCTGTCCGTGCCGGTTGTCGGCGCGCCGCTTTTCATCATCTCCAACCCGGATCTGGCGCTGGCGCAGTGCAAGGCGGGGGTCGTGGGCAGCTTCCCGGCGCTGAACGCCCGGCCCGAGAGCCTGCTGGACGAATGGCTGGCGCGCATGACCGAGGAGCTGGACGGCGTGGAGGGCGCGGCGCCGTTCGCGGTGAACCAGATCGTCCACCGCTCCAACGCAAGGCTGGAGCACGATCTTGAACTCTGCGTGAAATACAAGGTCCCCATCGTCATCACCTCGCTGGGGGCGCGGGAGGAGTTGAACGAGGCCGTGCATTCCTATGGCGGCATCGTGCTGCACGACATCATCAATAACCGCTTCGCCCACAAGGCGATCGAGAAGGGCGCGGACGGCCTGATCGCGGTCGCCGCCGGCGCCGGCGGTCATGCCGGGGCGCTGTCGCCCTTCGCGCTGGTGCAGGAAATTCGCGAATGGTTCGACGGCCCGCTGCTGCTGTCCGGCTCCATCGCCACCGGCGACGCGGTCCTGGCGGCGCAAGCCATGGGCGCGGATCTGGCCTATATCGGCAGCCCCTTCATCGCGACCGAGGAGGCCAATGCGGAAGCCGCCTACAAGCAGATGATCGTGGAGTCCGGCGCCGACGACATCGTCTATTCGAACCTGTTCACAGGCGTGCACGGCAATTACCTGAAACCGTCCATCACCGCGGCAGGCATGGACCCGGACAACCTGCCGGAAAGCGATCCGTCCAAGATGGATTTCGGGGCCGGGGCGGGCGAGGCCAAGGCGTGGAAAAATATCTGGGGCGCGGGCCAGGGCATCGGCGCCATCGACAAGGTGCAGCCGGCCGGCGATCTGGTGGCGCAAATCCAGCGGCAATACCAGGCCGCGAAGGCCTCGCTCTGCGCATAGCAGGACGGCAAAATTTATTTATCCCCGCCGCGCCCGGCGCGGCTATAATGGCGGCCTCACCTTGAAACAGGAGGCCGCCGCCCATGACCGCCCTGCAAGCCGCCGCGCTCTATACCGCGCTCAATCTCTTCCTTCTGGTATTTCTGGCCTATCGCGTGGCCAGCCGCCGTCAGGCCTCCAAGATCGGGCTGGGCCACGGCGACAATGAAGAGCTTCACCGCGCGGTTCGTGTGCACGGCAATGCCGCGGAATGGCTGCCGGGGGCGCTTCTGGGGCTTTTGTTGCTGGCGCTTCTGGACGCGCCGGTCCTGCTGATCCATGCGCTGGGCGTGTTCCTGATCCTGGGACGGGGCCTGCACGCCTATGGTCTTTCGGCCAGTCCGGGCACGACGCGGGGCCGGGTCGCGGGCGCCGCGATCACGCTTCTGATCTATGTCATCGAGGGCGCGGCGCTGTTCTGGTTCGCGCTTCGCTAGGCGCGGCCTGACGTCCATCTGACCGGGGCCGGGGTTGCGCCGGGCGCTCTGACCGTTATGGCTGCGGGGTCTTAAAAGCAGCCAGGATCTAATTCATGGAGCACGCCCAACCGAAGGAAAAGACGCTGGAGCCGGCGGTATTCTTTCCCGCCGCCATTGTCATCTTCGCCGTCGTCATCTTCGCGTTTGTCGCCCCGGACTACGCCTCTACCGCGTTCACGGACGTCCAGTCCTGGATCGCGATCAATGTCGGCTGGCTCTATCTTCTGGGCGTCTTCCTGTTCCTGGGCGTTTCCATCGTCATCGCGTTTTCCAGCTGGGGACGCATCCGGCTGGGGCCGCAGGATTCGACGCCCGATTACAGCTTCACCTCCTGGTTCGCGATGTTGTTCTCCGCCGGCATGGGCATCGGCCTGATGTTCTACGGCGTGGCGGAGCCGATCATCCACTTCACGTCCCCGCCGGGCGGCGCGGACGGCGGCACGGTGGAGGCGGCGCGTCAGGCAATGGTCACCACCTTCTTCCACTG
>NZ_JACESD010000053.1:0-20395 GCF_013911995.1 Euryhalocaulis sp. | reverse complement strand
GGGAGGGGCCGGGCCTGTTCGAACCCATCCACGGCTCGGCGCCGGATATCGCGGGGCAGGACAAGGCCAACCCGCTCGGCGCGGCGGCCAGCGCGGCGCTGCTGCTGCGGCATGGCCTGAAACTGGAAGACCCGGCGCAACGCATTGAGTCCGCCATCCGCAGCGTGCTGGCCGGCGGTGAAACTACGCCCGATATCGGCGGGACGCTGGGATGCCGGGCGGTGGGCGAGGCGCTGCTGAAGAGGCTCTAGGCGATCAGCGCTTGCCGCCGGCTTCCGCCGTCAGGCGTACGGTTTTCGCGCCTTCGGTCTCGCGCGGCGCGACAAGGCGGATATTGCGGGATTCCTCGATCCAGTCGTCCAGCAAGGCCTGCGCGCGGGGCGAGCCCGTGATGGCAAGATGCTGCTCGACCAGCGCCCGGCAGTCGGCGAGCGCCGCCTCGTCCGGTTCGCTGATCGCCGCGGTGTCGGGGTTCAGCAGGCCCTCCAGCCGCCGCGCCGGGTCATAGACGAAGGCGCGGCCCCCGGTCATCCCGGCGGCGAAATTATCCCCCACCGTGCCCAGGATCACCGCTTCCCCGCCAGTCATATACTCGCAGCCATGCGCGCCGCAGCCCTCGACCACCGTGGTCGCCCCGGAATTACGAACGGCAAAGCGCGGCCCCGCCGCGCCCGCGGCGAACAGCCGGCCGGACGTCGCGCCATAAAGACAGGCATTGCCCATCAGCGCGGGCGAGCCTTTCTCCGGCGGCGCATAAGCCGGGCGGATATGGATATGCGCGCCCGAAAGACCCTTGCCGACATAGTCGTTGGCTTCCCCCGTCAGGTCGAGGGTCAGCCCCTTCGCCCCGAACGCGCCCAGCGATTGCCCGGCCGCCCCGGTCAGGGTGAGGGTCAGCGCATTGTCGTCCAGCCCTTCAGGTCCGAACTGGCGCACGATGCGCGAGGACAGCGGCGCCCCGACCGTGCGATGCCCCGTGCTGACGTGGCGCTCGATACGCACCGGCTTGCCGGTCTCGAACAGCGGCGCGGCCTCGTCCATCAGATCGGCGTCCAGCGTCGGGTCCACCGGATTCGGCTTTCCGGGCGCGGGATTGGACCCGGCGATGCCCACGCCGTGCAGGATCGCGCCAAGGTCCAGATCGTCCAGATCCTCCGCCCCGCGCGCCGCCTGGTCCAGCAGGTCCGCGCGCCCGATAATCTCGCTAAGGGACCGCGCGCCCATCTCGGCCAGCTGCTCGCGCACGCTCTGCGCCAGGAACAGCATCAGATTGACCACATGGTCCGGCGCGCCGCCGAAATGCTTTCGCAGCGTCTCGTCCTGCGTGCAGACGCCCACCGGGCAGGTATTGGAATGGCACTGGCGCACCATCAGACAGCCCAGCGCGAGCAGCGAAACCGTGCCGACGCCAAATTCCTCCGCCCCCATCAGCGCGCCCATGATGATGTCGCGCCCGGTGCGCAGGCCGCCATCGGTGCGCAGGCGCACGCGCTGGCGCAGCCCGTTCATGGTCAGCATCTGGTGCGCCTCGGCCAGCCCCAGCTCCCACGGCGCGCCGGCGAACTTGATGGAGGTGAGGGGGGAAGCCCCGGTCCCACCGACATTGCCGGAGATCAGGATCGTGTCCGCCTTGGCCTTGGCGACGCCCGCGGCGATCGTGCCCACCCCGGCGCGGCTGACCAGTTTCACGGTCACCCGCGCGTCCGGGTTGATCTGTTTCAGGTCATAGATGAGTTGCGCCAGGTCCTCGATGGAATAGACATCGTGGTGCGGCGGCGGGCTGATCAGGGTGGTGCCCGGCACCGCGTGGCGCAGCTTGGCGATATAGGCGTTCACCTTGAAGCCGGGCAGCTGGCCGCCCTCGCCGGGCTTGGCGCCCTGGGCGACCTTGATTTCGATCTCGCCGCACTGGTTCAGATATTCGGCCGTCACCCCGAACCGGCCGGACGCGATCTGTTTGATCGCCGAATTCTCGTTGTCGCCGTTCTCGTGCAGCGTATAGCGCGCCCGGTCCTCGCCGCCCTCGCCGGAGACCGACCGCGCGCCCAGCCGGTTCATGGCGATGTTCAGCGCCCCGTGCGCCTCGGGCGACAGCGCGCCCAGCGACATGCCCGGCGTCAGGAAGCGTTTGACGATGTCCTCCGCCGGCTCGACCTCGTCCAGCGGCACAGGCTCGCCCAGCTTCTGGAATTTCAGCAGGTCGCGCAGCTGCACCGGCTCGCCGCCGGCCAGAATATCCTCGTATCGCCGGAACGCCTCGGCGTCATTGTTACGCACCGCGGTCTGCAGCGCGCTGACGATCTCCGCGCTCAGCGCGTGGCGCTCCTCGCCGGATCGCACGGCATAGAAGCCGCCGGCGCGCGGCGGGGCGGGCGGCGCGATCCATCCCTCCCGGTTAGCGACGGTCTGCCGCCGCTCCAGCCCTTTCAGGCCGATGCCCGAAATCCGGCTCGGCACGCCGGGGAAGAATTCATCCACCAGCGCCCGCGACAGGCCGATCGCCTCGAACAACAGGCCGCCGCGATAGGATGAGACGATGGATACCCCCATCCGCGCCATCACTTTCATGATGCCGCCCTCCAGCGCCGCCTTGTAGTTCAGCACAGCCGCCGACAGCGTCATGTCGCCCAGCTTTCCGGCGGCCTGCCGGTCGGCCAGCGCCTCGAACGCCAGATAGGGGCTGACGGTCGTCGCGCCGGCGCCGATCAGCACGGCCAGCGAATGTGGGTCCAGCACCTCCGCCGAGCGCACGTTCAGCGAACAATAGGTCCGCATCCCCGACGCGGTCAGGTGGGTGTGCACCGCGCTGACCGCCAGCGCGCTGGGGATGGCGGCCTGTCCAGGCCCCTGGAATTCATCGGTCAGGAAGATGTGTTCGGCGCCTTCGCGCACGGCGCGTTCGGCCGCCTCGCGGATGCGGTCCAGCGCGCCCTTCAGGCGCAGGCCGGTCGCCTCGCCGGGCTCCGCGCCGAACGTGCAGTCGATCTCCACCGCCGCGTCGCCCAGCAGGCGGCGCATCCGCTCATACATGCCGTTGGTCAGGACCGGGCTTTCCAGCGTGTAGACGTCTGTCTGGGTGGAATCCTCGGCCAGGATATTGCCCAGATTCTTGAACCGGGTTTTCAGGCTCATCACCCGGTCTTCGCGCAGATAATCGATCGGCGGATTGGTGACCTGGCTGAAATTCTGCCGGAAGAAATGCGATAGCGGCCGCGGCCGGTCGGAAAGCACGGCCAGCGGGCTGTCATCGCCCATGGAGCCGATGGCTTCCTTCCCAGTCTCGATCATCGGCTGAAGGACCTTTTCCAGATCCTCCCGGCTGACGCCCGCGGCGCGCTGGCGGCGGTGCAGTTCCGTCTCGCCATACAGGCGCGGCTCGGACCCGGGTCCGATCTTGGGGTCCAGCTCCGCGACATTCTTCAGCCAGTCGCGGAACGGCCAGGCCCGCGCCAGCCGCGCATCCGTCTCGTTCTCGCGGTAGAAGCGTCCGTTCTCCAGGTTCACCGAAATCGCGCGGCCCGGCCCCAGCGCCCCGCGCTCGGCGATCCGCGATTCCTCCAGCCCGAACATCCCGGCCTCGGACCCGGCCAGAACCAGCCCGTCATGCGTGGCGGCCCAGCGCAGCGGACGCAGCCCGTTGCGGTCCAGCCCCGCCACCGCCCAGCGCCCGTCACAGGCGGCAATCGCCGCCGGCCCGTCCCACGGCTCCATCACCGCGTTGCAATAGGCGTAGAGCGCGCGCGTATCCTCCGGCATCAGCCCGGCCCGCTTGGACCATGCCTCGGGGATCAGCAGCGCCTTGGCCATCGGCGCGGTCCGTCCGGCGCGCACCACCAGCTCGAACGCCTGGTCGAGTGAGGCGGAGTCGGAGCTTCCCGGCTGGATCACCGGCTTCACGTCCTCGCAGGATGCGCCGAAGGCCCGGCTCGCCATGCGGATCTCGTGGCTGCGCATCCAGTTGACGTTGGCCTTCAGCGTATTGATCTCGCCATTATGGGCCAGCATGCGGAAGGGCTGGGCAAGCTTCCATTCCGGGAAGGTATTGGTCGAGAAACGCTGGTGCAGAATGGCGAAGTCGGACTTCCAGTCCTCGTCCTGCAAATCCAGATAGAATTCCGCGATCCGTTCGGACCGGAACATCCCCTTATAGATCACGTCCCGCCGCGACAGGGAGCAGACATAAAGCTCGGGGATATTGGCGTTCAGCGCCCGCCGCTCGATCCGCCGCCGGACCAGGTACAGCTCGCGCTCCACGCTGCGCCCGTCGCGACCGGCCGGGTCGTGAAACAGGATCTGCTCGATATTCGGGCGCACCGCCTCGGCGTGCTCGCCCAGAATGGAGATATCCACCGGCACGGCGCGCCAGCCGAACAGGAAGAACCCGGCGCGCACCATCTCCGATTCCACGATGGTCCGCGCCGCTTCCTGCGACTCCAGGTTCCGGCGGGGCAGGAAGATCATTCCCACGCCCACTTCCGCGCCGTCCGCGTCATGGCCGGTGCGGGCGGCGTGGCGGCGGAAGATGTCCTGGTCGATGGCGATGCGGATTCCCGCGCCGTCGCCCGATTCCTCGTCCGCGGCCACGGCGCCGCGATGGGCGACCGCCTTCAGGCCGTGGATGGCCAGGTCGACGATCTCTCGCCGCGGCGTCCGGTCGGTGGCGGTGATCAGGCCGACGCCGCAGGCGTCATGCTCGTCCGCCGGGTCATAGAGTCCCCGCGACGCCAGGTCATGTTTCAGAAGCGACCGGGCGTGAAAATCGGCGGCGGGGCCGCCGCTCACGCGGCGACCTCGATCATGTCTTCCAGATGCCGCGCAATCGATTCGCTGGCGGTCAGCGCGTCCTTCAGCGCCCACACCACCAGGGACGGCCCGCGCACCAGATCGCCCGCGGCGAACACGCCCGGAATGGTGGTTTCCAGCGTTTTCGGGTCGGCGTGCACGCAGCCGCGCGCATTGATGCGCAGCGTCTCTTCGCCGCCCAGCGCGCCCGCGTCTTCCGGCGAAAAGCCCAGCGCCTCGATCACCATGTCGGCGTTCATCACGCGTTCGGGATCGCCGCTCGGCACGGGGCGGCGGCGTCCGCCTTCCGCTTCGCCCAATGCCATCGGCTGGACGCTGATCTCGCAGCCGTTCAGACGGGCCGGGGCGGAGAGCCACTCGAAGACTACCCCTTCGCCTTCGGCGTATCCGACCTCGCGCGCCGATCCGGGCATATTCTCCCGGTCGCGCCGATACAGACACGTCACGCTCTCCGCGCCCTGACGCACGGCGGTGCGGACGCAATCCATCGCCGTGTCTCCGCCGCCCACCACGACCACGCGCTTGCCGCGCGCGTCCAGCGCCCCGGATTCGAAATCCGGAACCGCGTCCCCCAACCCCTTGCGATTGGATGCGGTGAGATATTCAAGCGCCGGGATCGTGGCGGATTCCTCGCATCCCGGCGTGTCCAGACGCCGCGCGGCATAGGCCCCGAAGGCCAGCAGAACAGCGTCGTGTTCTTCGCGCAGATCGGCCAGCGCGCCGTCTCGCCCCAGCGACCAGTTATAGCGGAATGTCACGCCGCCTTCGGCCAGGGCGCGGGCGCGGCGTTCGGGAATCGCCTTGTCCAGCTTGAAGTTCGGAATGCCATAGATCATCAGGCCCCCGGCGCGGTCATACCGGTCATAGACGGTGACCGCGTATCCCTGCCGGCGCAGCTTCTCCGCCGCCGCCATGCCCGCCGGCCCGGCCCCGACAATCCCGACAGACTGGCCGCGTTCGGTGGCGGGACGGATGGGTTCAACCCAGCCTTCGCGGACCGCGGTATCGGTCAGCCAGCGTTCCACCGCGCCAATCGTCACGGTGCCGAACCCGGCCTTCTCGACCACGCAATTGCCTTCGCACAACCGGTCCTGCGGGCAGACCCGGCCACAGACTTCCGGCATCGGGTTGGTGGAGACCGAAACCTCATAGGCCTCGCGCGTCCGCCCCTCGGCGGCCAGTTGCAGCCAGTCCGGGATGTGATTGCCCAGCGGGCAGTGCGCCTGGCAGAACGGAATCCCGCATTGCGAGCAGCGCGAGGCCTGTTCGGCGGCCTTTTCGATAATGAAGTCCTGGTGGATTTCCCCGAAATCGGATGTGCGCGAGCCTGCGTCCCGCACATCGGGCGGCCCGTAATCGATTTCCGAGAATTTCAGCAGCCGCGACCCCATCGCTCTCCTTCCGCCTGGATCGAAACCTTAACAGAATTTCGCAGGTGCACAAATCAGGTCTGTTTTGCGTTTGTGGAAAACAGCGAAAAATCTTGTTCAGGTGCGGCAATCTGTGCCGGTCTTACGCAACAGGATTTCGAAACCGCACATTGCGCTGCAACAAGAATTGCCCTTACGATCCCCGGCGGGAAGAGACTCGCAAGAAGACGGGACGGGGCATGTTTGAAATTATGATGGGCGCGGCGGCGCCGGCGGCCGGGGCGGTTCAGCCCTATGTCGACAACACGATGCTGCTGCTGGTCAGCGCCATGGTCGTGATGTTCATGGCGGCGGGATTTTGCTGCCTTGAGGGCGGATTGGTCCGCCAGAAGAACGTCGCGGCGATCTGCCTGAAGAATATCTCGCTCTTCTCTCTGGCGTGTATCGCCTATTATCTCGTCGGTTACCGCCTGATGTATGACGGCGTCGATGGCGGTTTTATCGGCACGCTCGGCGTCTGGTCGCCGGGGCCGATGGATGAGGCCAATGGCGACATGGCCGCCTCCGCCGACTGGATATTTCAGACCGTGTTCGTCGCCACCGCCGCCTCTGTGGTGTCCGGCACGCTGGCCGAACGGATCAAGCTCTGGCCCTTCCTGTTCTTCGTCCTGATCCTCACCGCCATCATCTATCCCATTACCGGCGCGTGGAAATGGGGCGAGGGCTGGCTGGCCGTTCGCGGGTTCCAGGATTTCGCCGGCTCCACGCTGGTCCATTCGGTGGGCGGCTGGTCGGCGCTGACCGGCGCGATCATCCTGGGTCCGCGCCTCGGGAAATATCTGGATGACGGCCGCGTGCGGCCTTTCCCCGGCTCCAATCTGCCCTTCGCGACGCTGGGCGTTTTCATCCTCTGGCTGGGCTGGTTCGGCTTCAATGGCGGCTCGCAACTGGCCGCCGGCACGATCTCCGACGCCAATGCGGTCGCCAAGATTTTCGCCAATACGAATATCGCCGCCTGCGCGGGCGTTCTCACCGCCATGGCGATCAGCCAGCTTCACTATGGCAAGGTCGATCTGACGCTGGCCCTGAACGGCGCGATCGGCGGTCTGGTTTCCATCACCGCTGAGCCTTTGGCCCCGGCGCTGTGGCAATCGATGATTGTCGGCGGGGTGGGCGGTGTTCTGGTGGTCTATGCGGTGCCGCTGCTGGACAGGCTGAAGATTGACGACGTGGTCGGCGCCATACCGGCGCATCTGGTCTGCGGGATCTGGGGCACGCTGGTCGTCGCATGGACGGGGATGAGCGCGGAAACCGGCTTCTTCACGCTCCTCGGCAGCCAGCTTCTGGGCGTCGTGTCGATTGGCGCGTTTGTCGTTGCATCGACTCTGGGCGTCTGGTTCGCCATTGACCGGACAGTCGGCCTGCGTGTCAGCGCGGAAGACGAACAGACCGGCCTCGACCAGACGGAGCTCGGGATAGAGGCCTATCCTGATTTCCTGGCGCGCGGCTGAGTTCAACACCTTTTCCAACAGAAATGGCGGCGTCCGGCGATATTCCGGGCGCCGCTATTTTGCGCGCGCTGCACGGGCGTGAAAATTCCTGCATTCATCATATTGCATAAATATACATAAACATGCATAAGCCGCCGCTATGACGATTGCAGCGGCGATATTCGGGGCCTCGGGCTATGCCGGGGCGGAGCTTTTGCGGCTTCTGGGCGGACATCCGTCCATCAAGCCCTGCGCGCTGTTCGCGCACAGCCGCGCCGGAGTGGCGCTGGCTGAAGACAGCCCGCAATTCGACGGGGCTGATAACGGGGCGGCCCTGGAGTCATTCGAGGGCGATCTGAAGGGCGCGGAGCTGGTTTTTCTGGCGCTTCCGCACGGTGAATCGCAGAAAATCGCGCCGGAACTGGCGCAAAAAGGCGTGAAAATCGTCGATCTCGGCGCCGATTTCCGCTTTTCCGACGCCGGAACCTACGAAAACTGGTACGGAAAACCCCATGACGCGCCGGCCTTTCTGAGCCGGTTTGTTTACGGTTTGCCGGAAAAAAACGCTGAAATCATTGCGAAATCGGACCTTGTCGCCGCTCCCGGCTGCTATCCGACGGCCGCGATCCTGTCGCTCATGCCGCTGGTTCAGGCCGGTCTGGTGGACGCAAACCGTATCGTGGTGAACGCCGCTTCGGGCGTATCCGGGGCGGGCCGGGCGGCCAATGCGGCTAATATGTTCTGCGAAATCGACGGCTCCATGCGCGCCTACGGCCTCGTGAACCACCGCCACACGGGCGAAATCGAGGCGCTGCTGGACGCGCAAGTGCTGTTCACGCCCTCACTCGCGCCCATGAGCCGGGGAATCCTGAGCGTCGCGACGGCCCCCGCAACATCAAAAGCGGCCGCAACGGATGCGCTGGAATGCCTCGAAGCGGCCTATGCCGGCGCGCCTTTCGTCACGGTTTCGGAGCGGTCCCCGGCCACGAAATGGACGTTGGGGACCAACCGCGCGCACCTGACAGCGCGTTACGACGCCCGGACGGGAAGCATTCTGGCCATTGCCGCCCTCGACAACCTCGTGAAAGGGGCCGCCGGGCAGGCGATTCAATGCGCAAATCTGATGTTCGGCCTTGATGAAACGGCCGGTCTTGAAATGACGGGAGTAACGCCATGAGCGTGACTTACGCCCAGGGATTCATGGCGGCGGGGCTGCATTGCGGGGTAAAACGCAAGCGCCCGGACCTCGCCATTATTGCAACGGAGGACGGAAAACCCGTCCCCGCGGCGGCGGTTTTCACCAAAAACCGCTTTGCCGCGGCCCCCGTTCAGGTCAGCCGCGACCATCTTCAGGCATCCAATGGCCTCGCCGCGGGCGTCATCGTGAACTCCGGAAACGCCAATGCGGGCACGGGCGAACCCGGAATCCGCGACGCCAGGGCCATGTCCAAGGCCGCCGCCGCCGCGCTGGGCTGCACGCCGGAGGAAATGCTGGTCTGCTCCACCGGCCTGATCGGCAAGACTTTGCCCATAGACGCGATCCTTTCGGGCGTCGGAAAGCTGGCGCCGGAGGGCGGAAAAGCCGCCAATGCCGCCGCCGCGAAGGCCATCCTGACCACCGATACGGTCACCAAGCAGGCGAAATTCGACGGCGAGGGCTTCTCTGTCGGCGCAATCGCCAAGGGTTCGGGCATGTTGCGGCCGGATATGGCCACCATGCTGGCCTTCATCACCACCGATGCGGACGTCTCGCCGGAGGTTTTGAGCCGGGTTCTGCGCGCCGCGGTGGATGATACCTTCAACACGCTGACCGTGGACGGCGCGATGTCGACCAATGACACGGTCATCCTGATGGCGTCGGGCCGGCGGGAAGCCCCGTCGGAGGCTGATCTTGAGGCCGGAATCCGCGCGGTGTGCGAAGATCTGGCGCTGCAAATGGCCCGGGACGCGGAGGGAAGGACCAAGATCGTGCGGGTCAATGTCACCGGCGCGGCCAGCGATTCAGAGGCCCGGCAGGTCGCCCGCTCCATCGCGGAGAACCAGCTTATCAAGTGTTCCTGGCATGGAAGCGACCCCTATTGGGGCCGGATTCTCTGCGAAGCCGGGGCCGGTGAGGCGCAATTCGACCCGGACAAGGCGCGTCTCAGCTATGGCGGCATAGAAATCGCCGCCGCCGGCGTGGAAATCGACCACGATTCCAAGGCTGTCGCGAAGCATATGGCGGGCGAGGAGATCGAAATCCTGCTGGATCTGGCGCTGGGCGCCGGGGCGGGGCGGATCGTCACGGTCGATCTGGGGCCGGGATACCTGAAAGAAAACGCGCAAACGTCATGAGCCAGTCCGCCGAAAACACCGCAAAAGTCCTGATCGAGGCGCTGCCCTATATCCGGCGTTTCGATCAGTCGCTGATCGTCATCAAGCTGGGCGGCGCGGCGATGGAGGACGAGACTCTGTTCGCCCATTTCGCCGCGGACGTGATGCTGCTGCGCTCCATCGGGATGCGGCCGGTCATCGTTCATGGCGGCGGCCCGCAGATCAGCGCGTTTGGCGAGAAGCTGGGCCTGAAGCCGAAATTCAAGGACGGTCTGCGCGTCACCGATGCGGATACGCTGTCCGCCGCGCGCATGGTTTTGGGCAATATAAACAAGGACATCGTGGCCGCGATCAATCGCCGCGCGCCGGTGGCCGTGGGCCTGTCGGGCGAGGATGGCGGCCTGATCACCGCCGCGCCGGGCGATGCGGATCTGGGTCTTGTCGGCTCGGTCGCGCGGGTGCGGCCGGACCTGATCCAGCTCCTCACCAGTCAGCGCATGATCCCGGTGGTCACCGTTATCGGCCGCGACCTGACGGGGGAGGCCTATAATATCAACGCCGACGCCGGGGCTGCGGCGCTTGCCGCCAAGCTGGGCGCGAAAAAGGCGATTTTCCTGACCTCCACGCCCGGCCTGCTGGCCGATCTGGAGGACCCCGAAAGCACGGTCAGCGAGCTGTCGCTGGGCGAGCTTCAGCGCGTTCTGGACAGCGATCAGGCATTGGGCGGGATGCGCCCCAAGCTGGAAGCCTGTCTGGCGGCGGTCTCCGGCGGGGTGCCGCGGGCGCATATTATTGACGGGCGTATTCCGCACGCCCTGCTGATTGAACTTCTGACCGACAAGGGCGTCGGCACCATGGTGGCCGGGGAGTATGTGATCGATGAAGCCTGATCTTCTGCAGATTTCCGACCTCAGCCGCGAGGCGCTGACCCGGATTCTGGACCTCTCCGAAGAGGCCAATCCGCCGCGCGTTCTGGAGGGGCAGGGGGTCGCCCTGGTCTTCCAGAAACCCAGCGCCCGGACCCGCAATTCCATGGAAATGGCGGTGGTGCAGCTGGGCGGCCACCCGGTCACGATCCGGGACGAGGATGTGGGCCTCGGCACCCGCGAAACCCCCGAAGACGCGGCCCGGACGCTGGCCTGTTATCACGCCTGCATCGCCGCCCGGGTATTCGAGCACGAGCTTCTGGAATCCATGGCGGAGGCGGTGGATGCGCCGGTCATCAACATGTTGTCGCAGGATTCCCACCCCCTGCAGGCGCTGGCCGATATCCTGACCATGCGGCAAGCGATCGGGGATCTTAAAGGCGCGAAAATCGCCTATGTCGGGGATGTAAATAACGTCTCCCGCTCGCTGGCCGAGGCGGCTGCCATGCTGGACATGCACATGACCGTTGCGGCCCCGGAATCGGTGCATATGGCGGCGGGCGAGCTGGACCGGCTGAACGCGCTGGGCGGGGAAATATCCCAGACCGCGGACGCGGAAGCGGCGGTGAAGGACGCGCAATTCGTCTATACCGATGTCTGGACGTCCATGGGCGACAGCGACCCGGAAGGCGCGCGGGCGGCGATGTTCGCGCCCTATCAGGTCAATGCCGGCCTGATGGGCCTTGCGCCGGAGGCCGCCTTCCTGCACTGCCTGCCGGCCTATCGCGGGGCGGAAGTGACATCGGATGTGATCGACGGCCCGGCGTCTCTGGTCTGGAAACAGGCGGAGAACCGGATGCATACCGCCCGCGGAGCCTTGAGCTGGATCTTCCTGGGAGCGCTTTGAGATTATGGCGGGTGAACAGAAAATCGGCGCGGCGCGGCGACGAAGGATCGTGGGCGACTTCATCCGCAACGGCGACGCGGTCAGTCAGGAAGCCATCGTGAACCATCTGGCCGATCGCGGAATCGCGGTGACGCAGGCCACGGTTTCCCGGGATCTCGACGCCATCGGTGCCATCAAGGTGCGCATCGGCGGACGGCAGGGATACGCCCTGACCGAGGATGTCGGCGCCGCGCCGGACCTGACGGAAGAGCGGCTTCAGGAGCTGTTTTCCGAATGGATCCTGGCCGCGGAATCGGCGGGGCATCTGGTGGTCATCCGTACCCCGCCGGGGTCAGCCCACATGATCGGCGACGCGCTGGACCGCGTCAGCTGGGAATCGGTCGCCGGCACGGTGGCCGGTGACGACACCATCATGGTCATCGCCCGCGACGGCCATCCCGTGAAAGACCTTCTGGCGCGCGTGAAATCGCTCGCCGCACTCGATTAGGACAGGAAAGACAAGGCTCATGGCTTCGAAGATCGTACTCGCCTATTCCGGCGGCCTCGACACCTCGGTCGCGGTCCCGTGGCTGAAGGAACATCAGGACGCGGACATCGTCTGCGCCGCGGTGGATGTGGGGCAGGACGCCCCGTGGGAACAGATGGAGGAGCGCGCCATGCGCGCCGGCGCGTCAGAGCTGCGCGTGATCGACGCCAAGGCCGAGTTTGCCCGCGATTATTGCTTTCCGGCCCTGAAAGCCGGGGCGCTGTACGAGGACCGCTATCCGCTGATTTCCGCCCTGTCGCGGCCGCTGATCGCCCAGAAGCTGGTGCAGGTCGCCCGCGAAACCGGCGCGGATGCGCTGGCCCATGGCTGCACCGGCAAGGGCAATGATCAGGTGCGGTTCGAGGTGTCGATGCGGGCGCTGGCGCCGGACCTGGAAATCGTCGCGCCGGTCCGCCACTGGGGCATGAACCGGGCCGATTGTCTGGTCTATGCGCAGGAGCGGGGAATCCTCGTCTCCGCCACGCGGGAGCGGCCCTATTCCATCGACGACAATCTCTGGGGCCGGGCCATTGAGTGCGGCGAGATGGAGGACACCTGGGCCGCGCCGCCGGACGATATCTGGGAGATGACCCAGCGCACGGCGGAGGGCCGGGAAGAGCTGATCATCGCGTTCGAGGAAGGCGTTCCGGTCTCCATCGACGGCAAGGCGATGACCCCGCATGAGCTTGTGCTGGCGCTGAATGCGCGGGTCGGACCATATGGCTGGGGCCGGATCGACATGGTCGAAAACCGGCGCGTCGGCATCAAGTCCCGCGAATGCTATGAAGCGCCGGGCGCGATGGCGCTTTATGCCGCCCGGCGGGAGCTGGAAAGCCTGTGTCTGGAGCGGGATCTGGAGCGGTTCCGCCGGGAAGTCGCCCACCGCTATGCCAATCTGATCTATGACGGCCTGTGGTTCTCCCCGCTTCGGGAGTCGCTGGACGCCTTTGTCGCCACGGCGGACAAGACGGTCTCGGGCGAGGTGCGGTTGCGGCTGGAGCCGGGCAGCCTGATCTCCACCGGCCGCCGTTCCGATCAGTCCCTGTATGACAGCGGGCTGGCGACCTATGACGAGGGCGACCTGTTCCGTCACGAGGATTCCGCCGGGTTTGTGCGGCTGTGGGGCCTCTCCGCGCAGGTCTGGTCGCAGAAACAGGGACCGGCGTCCCGGGAGAAATAATCATGAGCACGCTCTGGTCCGGCCGCTTCGATTCCGGCCCCGCGGAAGCGCTGTGGGAGTACAGCGAAAGCCTGTCTTATGACCGGCGGCTGGCGGGCGACGACATCGCCGGCTCTCGCGCGCATGTGAAGGGCCTGAAGCGGGCCGGATTGCTGTCGGGCGAAGATGCTGACGCCATTCTTGCGGCGCTGGATCAGGCGTGGAGCGAGATCGAGGCCGGCGAGTTCGATTTCGATCGCGGCGAAGAGGATATCCATTCCGCCATCGAACGCCGGGTGACCGAGATCGCCGGGGATGCCGGCGCGCGCCTGCATACCGGGCGCAGCCGCAATGACCAGATCGCCACCGATCTGCGCCTGTTCCTGAAGCGGGAACTGGCCGGGACGGCGCGGCGGGTTCTGGCGCTGCAGGAAGTGCTGCTGGCACGGGCGGAGGGCGAGGAAGATACGCCGCTGCCGGGCCTGACGCATTTGCAGGCGGCGCAGACGGTCTCGCTGGCCCATCACCTGATGGCGCACGCCTGGGGTCTGTCGCGTGATTTCGAGAGGCTGATGGAGGCGCGGGACCGCGCCGACGTCTCGCCGCTGGGCGCGGGCGCGCTGGGCGGGTCGGCGCTGCCGCTGGATCCGGAATTCACGGGCGGCGAGCTTGGCTTTGCGGGCGTGTTCGACAACTCGCTGGACGCGGTTTCGGACCGGGATTTCGTGGCCGATGCGCTGCATGCGCTGGCCATGGTCGGGGTGCGGCTGTCCAAGATGGGGGAGGAGGTGATCCTCTGGGCCTCGGACGGGTTCCGATATGTCAGCCTGCATGACGAATGGTCGACCGGATCCTCCATGCTTCCGCAGAAGAAAAACCCGGATATCGCCGAGCTGGCGCGCGGCAAGGCCGGGCGGATCATTGGCGCGCTGGCCGGTTTCCTGACCACGCTGAAAGGCCTGCCGCTGGCCTATAACCGTGACCTGCAGGAGGACAAGGAGCCGGTCTTCGACGCCCTCGATCAGGTCAATCGCGGCCTTCTGGCGATGGGCGGCCTCTATGACACGCTGACCTTCAACCGCGACCGGATGAGCGAGGCGGCGTCCAGCGAATATCTGCTGGCCATCGATATCGCCGACGTTCTGGTCAATGACGGCACGCCCTTCCGCAAGGCGCACGAGAAGGTCGGCGCGCTGGTGCGCAAGGCGATGGAGAGCGACGAGTCGCTGGTGGCGCTGGCCGAAAGCAATCTCGGGATCGTGCTTGAGGTGACGCCCTCATCGGGCGCGGCCTCTCTGGCCCGCCGGGCGACGCGCGGCGGCGCGGGACCCGAAGCGGTCAGGGCGCAGGCCGCAAGGCTGACGGCGCGTCTGGCCGAACAGCGGGCGGCCTTGCCTGACTGAGCGCTGGAAACACTTTGCGGCGTTCCGGGTTTAGCTGGCTGCAGCAAGCAGTCAGGATTGTCGCATGGCCGAAGAGAGAATTCCCCAGTTCGTGGCGTATCTGGATGAGCCGGAAGAAGCGCTGGACCCGGACGAATATCACGACGCCATTGAGCTGGGTGACGGGGTCTATCTGTTCCGGTCAGACCAGACGCTTTCCAAACTCTATCACGCGATAAAGCATCATGCCCGGCCCAAAGGCCTGTTTGTCGGCAAGCTGGACGGCGAGCCGAAATTCAAGGGCATGGCGGCCGGCGCTTTGAAATGGGTGCGGCGGGACCGTTAGGCCCCGCCTTGCTTTTTGTTGTCTTGCGCGACTTTCGGGGCGCCTGGCTCCTCGCGGTCCACGCCCTTCGGCAGTCTGTCGGAAATCCAGCGGAAGACGACATAGAAGACCGGGGTGAAAAGCAGACCGAAGACCGTCACGCCGATCATCCCGGAGAACACGGCGATGCCGATGGCCTGACGCATTTCCGCGCCCGGTCCGCTGGCGGTCGCCAGCGGCAACACCCCGAAGATGAAAGCGAAGGACGTCATCAGGATCGGCCGCAGGCGCACGCGCGCCGCATCGACGGCCGCCTCCGCGGGCGTCAGGCCGCGCTCTTCCTCGGCCTGTTTGGCGAATTCCACGATCAGGATGGCGTTCTTGGCCGCCAGCGCGATCAGCACAACCAGCCCCACCTGCACCAGGATATTGTTATCCAGCCCGGCCAGCCCGACGCCCACCATCGCGGCCAGCAGACACATCGGCACGATCAGGATCACCGCCATGGGCAGGGTGAAGGCCTCATAGTTCGCGGCCAGCACCAGGAAGACGAACACCACCGCCATCATGAAGACGAAGGCGGCCGAGCCGCTGGCCTGTTTCTGCTGATAGGCCAGGGTCGTCCATTCATAGGTGAAGCCGGGCGGCAGGACCTCCGCCGCCATTTTCTCCATGGCGGCCAGCGCCTCGCCCGATGAGACTCCGGGCGCGGCCTGTCCCTGCAATTCCACGGCGGGGAACAGGTTGTAGCGCACGACCCGGGTGGGGCCTGAGCGGTTCTCGATTTGCGCGATGGCGTCCAGCGGCACCATTTCGCCATTGGCGGCGCGCACTTTCAGGCTGGCAATGTCCGAGACATCATCGCGGAACGGCGCGTCGGCCTGCGCCACCACGCGGAAGGTGCGGCCCAGGAAGTTGAAATCATTGATGTAGCGCGAGCCGAGATAGACGCCCAGCGTGTTGTAGACCTCTGATGGCTGCACGCCCTGACGCAATGCCTGCGTCCGGTCGACATTGACCCGCACGCGCGGCGTGGAGGTGTTGAACAGGCTGAAGACCTGCGTCACCGCCGGGTTCTGCGAAGCCGCCCCCATCATGGCGCCGGAGGCCTGTTGCAATGCCGGATAGCCCTGATCCTGGGTGTCCTGGATCATCATGGTGAAGCCGCTGCCATTGCCCAGGCCCTGAACGGCGGGCGGGGCGATGATGAAGACATTGCTCTCCGATATCGCGCCGCCGAGCTGGCCGCTGAGACTCTGGGACAGCGCCGCGGCGCTGAGTCCGTCATGGCCTTCGCGTTCGCTGTGCTCGGTCAGGCGAATGAACATCGTGCCGGCGTTGGAGGCGAAGGAGAAGCTGGACCCGTCCAGCCCGGCGAAGGCGGCGACATCGTCCACGCCTTCCTGCTCGATCACCATTTCCCGGGCGCGGAGCATGATCTCGTTGGTGCGTTCCAGCGATGAGCCGGGCGGCAGCTGAACCACGCCGATCAGGAAGCCCTGATCCTGTTCCGGGATGAAGCCCGTGGGCGTGGAATTCAGGCGCCAGCCGGTCAGCGCCAGGAGGCCGGCATAGACGACCAGCATCAGCAGCGTCATGCGGACCAGCCGCGCGGTCAGGCGGCCGTAATTTTCGGACAGCCAGTCAAAGCCCTGATTGAACTTGTCCGCGCCATAGCGCAGCGGTTTCAGGAAGGCCGGGCCGCTATTGCGGTCCTCTTTCTTCTTGTGGGGCTTCAGGAAGAAGGCGGCCAGCGCCGGCGAAAGCGTCAGCGATACGATCAGCGAGATCACGCTGGCCGCGGCGATGGCGACGGCGAATTGACGATAGAAGATGCCGGGAATGCCGGGCGTGAAGGCGGTCGGCACGAACACCGAAATCAGCACCAGCCCGATGGCGATCAGCGCGCCGGAAACTTCCTCCATGGATCGTCTGGCGGCGGTTCGCGGATTATAGCCCTCGCGTATGTTCCGCTCGACATTCTCCACCACCACGATGGCGTCATCGACCACGATGCCGACAGCCAGAACCAGCGCGAACAGCGACAGGGAGTTGATCGAGAATCCGAGCGCCAGTTGCACGGCGAACACGCCGATGATGGAGACCGGAATGGCGACCAGCGGAATGATCGCCGCGCGCCAGGTCTGGAGGAAAACCAGAACCACGATCGCGACGATGGCCACGGCCTCCAGCAGGGTATGCTGGACGGCCTCCACCGAGGCGGCGACAAATTCGGTCGGGTTGTAGGGGATCAGGTAGCGGATGCCCTGCGGGAAGTTCTCCTTGGCCGATTCCATCTCCGTCAGCACGCGGTCTGCGGTGCCCAGCGCATTCGCGCCCGGCTGCTGGATGATGGCGAGCGCGATGCCGCGCTGCCCGTCGAAATAGCCGCGGACTCCGTAATCCTGCGACCCCAGCTCCACGCGCGCGACATCGCCCAGACGGGTGATCTGGCCGTCATCGCCGCGCTTGATCACGATATCGGCGAATTCTTCGGGATCGGCGAGGCGGCCTTGGACCTGCACGCCGATCTGGAAGGCGGCCGGGTCATTATCGAAGGGCGGTCCGCCGACCGAACCGGCGGCGGCCTGCACGTTCTGGGCGGCCAGCGCATTGGTGATGTCGGAGGCGTTCAGATTGCGCGCGGCGGCCTTTTCCGGGTCGATCCAGACGCGCATGGCGTAATTGCCGCCGCCGAAAACCTGAACCGCGCCCACGCCTTCCAGCCGCAACAGACGGTCGCGGAGCTGGGAGTTGGCGTAGTTGCCTATGTAGTCGGTATCGAGAGACTCATCGTCGGAGACCAGCGCCACGATCATCAGGAAGCCGGTGGACTGTTTCTCCACCACGACGCCGGTCTGGCGCACGATTTCAGGCAGCCGCGGCTCGGCGCGGTTCACGCGGTTCTGGACCAGCACCTGCGCCGCATCCAGATCGGTTCCCGGCTCGAACGTCACGGTGATGGAGACAGCCCCGTCGGACGTGGAGGAGGACTGCATGTAGATCATGCCCTCCACGCCGTTGATTTCCTGCTCCAGCGGGGCGGCCACCTGCAGGGCCGCGTCCTCGGCGGAAGCGCCCGGATAGGCGGCCTGCACGGCCACGGTCGGGGGCGCGATTTCCGGATATTGCGACAGCGCAAGGCGCGGATAGGCGAAGATGCCGATCAGCGTGATGAAGACGGAGATCACCAGCGCGAAAATCGGCCGGTCGATAAAGAATTTGGACATTCCCATGGGGCGTCCCTTCGCGGGCGAGAGGATTCTTGAGGCTTACTCGACGGGGATGGCGGCCGCGGCCGGCGATCCGCCGCCTTGCGCCGGATCCCCCGGCATGGCGGTTTCGGCCGTACGGCTGATCTCGCCGTCCGTGGGCGTTACCGGCGCGCCGGGCATGGCGCGCTGCAGGCCGTTGATGACCACGCGATCATTCGCCGAAAGCCCCGACTTGATCACGCGAAGATCGCCGCTGAGCGGGCCAAGCTCGACAGCGCGGGCCTCGACCTTGTTTTCCTCGCCCACGACATAGACCAGCCGCCGCGTCGCGTCGGACAGGATGGCGGTCTGCGGCACCAGGATGGCGTCATAGGGGGCGGTGCCCTGCATGCGGCCATCGCCATAAAGACCGGGGCGCAGGAAGCCGTCGGCATTGGGGATTTCGGCTTTCAGGCGGATCGTGCCGGTCGAGGAATCGACGCTGTTATCGGCGAAAGTGACATTGCCTTCCCAGCGGAATTCATTGTCGCCCTGCAAACGGATTTCCACCTCCGCGCCCTCGACCGAGCGGTTCTGCCGCTGATAGTTCAGCAGCGCGGACTCGGAGACGTCGAACACGAAATGGATTGGGTCGATGGAAACGATGGTGGTCAGCGTATCGGTTCCCGCGCTGACCAGATTGCCCGGATCGACGCGGCGGTCGGAGATGCGGCCCGAAATCGGCGCGGTGATCTTTGTGAAATCGAGGTTCAGCTGTTGCGAACGCAGATTGGCCTGTGCAGCGGAAAGATTGGCGTCGGCCTGTTGCGCGGCGGCGCGGGCGTTTTCCAGATCCTGTTCGGACACCGCTTCGGCGGCGCGCAGCTCATCGGCCCGGGTCAGGGCCTGACGCGCCTGTTCCAGCGTCGCACGGGCGCGGTTCACTTCACCGCGGGCGGACTCGACCGCCGCCTGATAGGGGCGCTGATCGATGGTGAACAGCAAATCGCCCTTTTCCACATGCTGGCCGTCCTGGAAATGGACCTCTTCCAGATAACCGTTCACGCGGGCGCGGATATTGACGCTTTCGGGGGATTCAAAGCGGCCGGCATAGGCGTCCCAGTCAACAACGCGCTCCACCAGCGGCGTGGCGGTGCTGACCTCGGGCGCGCCGGGGCCTTGCTGGGCGTTTTCGGAAGCGCCCTCGCCACATGCGGCAAGCAAGGCGGCGGACAGGCCCAGTACGGCAAATTTGATAAGGGGGCGCAACATAAATGGATCTCGCAAAAATAAACCCGCGCCCCCATGCTGGAATAAACCAGATTGAGTGGCGCGGCCAAACCGGCTGAGGGGGAAATTGTATGTTGCAGGTGCTTTGTCAACGCTCGTTGACAAAACTTTCTCAATCGCCCACCTCATCGGCGTGAACGAGAAACCGGAAACCCGCGTCCGTTGTGCGAGAACCACGCGAGACGCCATCCTGAACGCCGCCCGCGAGCAGTTCAGCCGAGACTCCTACGAGAATGTGGGCTTGCGCGACATCGCCGGGGCGGCCGGCGTGGATGCGGCGCTGGTCTGCCGGTATTTCGGGTCCAAGGCGGAACTGTTCGGCGAGGTGCTGACAAGTTCCGGCGATCCGGGGGAGCTGTTCCAGGAAGACCGGGCCGGATTTGGCGAGCGCGTCGCGACCATGCTGATCGACGAACCCCGGAATGACCGGAAAATGGAGGGCGTGCTGATCATGCTGCGTTCGGCGGCGTCGCCGGATGCTGCGGAACTGGTCAGGAACTCCATCGCCAAACGTTTCCACGAACCTTTCGCCGAATGGCTGGGCGGGCCGGACGCCGCGGTGCGCGCGCGGCTGATCGGCGGCATAATTCTGGGCATGTCGGTAAGCCGCGCGATGACGGACGGATACGGTCTGGACGATGCGGGCCGCGCCCGGTTGAAAGAGCGTCTGGCCGTGATGCTTCAGGCCTGCGTCTGAGCCGGGGTCCGAAACCCGGTTTACATCATATAACGATATCTTTATATCTTAATGCGCGCCGATTTGATGTTCA
>NZ_JACESD010000052.1:0-20795 GCF_013911995.1 Euryhalocaulis sp. | reverse complement strand
GGTCTCTACCGCTATATCGGCCCCAATACCGATGTTCCGGCGGGCGATATGGGAGTGGGCGGCCGCGAAATCGGCTTCCTGTTCGGCCATTTCATTCGCCTGACCAACACGTTCGAGGGCTCGCTCACCGGCAAGGGTCTGGCCTTTGGCGGCAGCGCCGAGCGGACGGAAGCGACCGGTTACGGCCTGATCTATTTCCTGGAAAACGCGCTGACCCATCACGATCTGGAATTGAAAGAACAGACCGTGGCGATCAGCGGCGCGGGCAATGTCGCCCTGTACGCCGCCGAAAAAGCCATGGAGGAAGGCGCGAAAGTCGTCACGGTCAGCGACTCCGGCGGCCTGCTGCACGTTAAAGAAGGTCTCGACGAGGACGCGCTGGACGCCATCAAGCGTTGCAAGCTGAAGAAGCACGGCGCGTTGGAAGACGTCGCGGGCGATATCAAGGGCGCGAAATTTCATAAGGACAAGACGCCCTGGGGCGTGGAATGCGATATTGCCCTGCCCTGCGCCACCCAGAACGAACTGGACGGAGACGCCGCGAAAACCCTGATTGATAACGGCGTCAAAGCCATCGCGGAGGGCGCGAACATGCCCTGCACCGAGGAGGCCCGTGAGGCTTTCCGGGAATCAGACGTGATTTTTGTCCCCGGCAAGGCCGCCAATGCCGGCGGCGTTGCGGTCTCGGGGCTGGAAATTTCCCAGAACGCGGTTGGTCTTCAATGGGACCGTGAAGAGGTCGACCAGCGCCTGCGCCGGATCATGTCGGAAATTCACGACAAGTGCCGCGACGCGTGTCCGGACAAGGACTGCAAACCGCTGGACTATGTCGCCGGATCGGACATTGCCGGCTTCAAACGGGTCGCCGACGCCATAGTCGCCTATGGCGTCGGCTAGAGCGGCGTTTTATTGCGCCTGGTTGACGCTGATCTCGCCAATTCCCGTACGGTTGCGGGTCAGGTCGCCATCATAGGTGTCGATACTGATCTCCCCGATTCCCGTCATGCTCAGGTCGGGATTCACCGCATGCCCGCCAAAGGACACGTCCCCGACGCCTGACATATCGACTTCCAGCGGATCGGCCCGGCCATCCCGGATCGTGATATCGCCGACGCCGTTCAGTTCGATCTCCACCGGGCCGTTCACCGACCCGACGATTATATCAACCACGCCCGAGATATCGGCGGTGAAGCCTTGCGTCTCGCCCAGGTCGATATCCTGAACGCCGCTGATGTCGAAGCGGGTGTCGCCGCGAACGGCGCCGACCTCCAGCCGTCCGCACTCACTGGTTTCCAGATCGAAACCCGAAACGGTTTCAATATCGGTCGCGGCGATCGAATCCTCGATCCGCAAGAGCACCGATTCCGGGGCGGAGATGGTCAGCGTGTTGGCTTCCCTGGCGTCGTGGAACTTGCCCTTGAAGAACAAGGGGCCGTCCTCGCGATAGCCGGACCGGTCGCCATCGCTGCCACAATCATATTCATCGCCCAGATCGCGCGACTCGCCCCGGACCAGCAGCACGCCGTCCTCGAAGCTGATGGACGCGCCGGGCGCATCTTCATCCTCTCCGCGGGTCAGCGTCACGGTGGTTTCCGCATTGCCGCTATTGGTCAGTTCGACCTCGCCCAGGAAGTTGGAAATGACGATTCCCTCGGCTTCGTAAGTGCCACTTTGCTGCGCGAAAGCCGGCGCCGCGGTCAGTGTTGCAACCGACAGGATCAACATGGTTTTCATGATCTTTTTCCCTCAGCGCGCCTTAAGAGCACGAGCCGGCGCAATCGCCGCTGAAATCGCCAGAGCCCATGATCCGCTTGTCGACCTTGCCTCTATAGGACGCGACCCAGACATCCCCGGAGCCCATGATGGCGATTTCCGGATTGGTCACAGCCCCGTCAAAACTCACATCGCCCGATCCGGCGATGGTTACCTTGAAGGACGTTGTCTCGCCGCCATCGACCTCAATGTCGCCGGAGCCGTTCACGCTGGCTTCCAGCGGGCCATCTATCCGGTCGGCATAAATGCCGCCGGAGCCGTCAATGCTAAGATCGCCGCCATTCGCGACCGCGCCGGTCTCGATATCGCCTGACCCGCTGATCGTGAACTTGCCGGACCCGGCAATAGATCCGGTCGCTAGATCGCCAGAGCCGGAGATTTTCAATACGGCGTCGCCGCCGACATCGCCGGTTTCGATGTCGCCGGATCCGTCAATCTTGCCGCGTAAATCGCCTGAAACATCACCCAGGGTCAGGCGGCCGCAGCCATCCATTTCCACATCGGCGGACGACAAGTCGCCGGTCTCGCCGTGCACCATGGAATCGGTGACTTTCAGGCTGGCGCTGGCGGGGGCGGAAACGCGGATGACGGGAAAATCCTCAATCGGGTGATAATCGCCAAATCGCGACACGCGAATCTGCAGATCGCCGCCGCGGCGGCTGCGGCAGCTATAGCTGCGCATTTTGCGGCGGTCGCCTTCGACAGCATATCCGTCGCCCCGTTGTGAAACTTTCGGCGTTTCAACAAGGTCGCCGGGATTTTCGACGGTCACAGAAACGGTGTCCGATTCCGTCCAGACAATCGCGCCGAACACGTCGTCGATTACGATCTCCTGCGCCTGTGAAGCGTTCGCCGCGCACGTGGCAATGCCGCCGAGCAGAATTGTACGGTAAATGGTTTTCATGGGGTCTCCCTCCTCAAGACATCTGATCTTCTGCCCTGTTGGATGCGGGGGAAAGCCCTTCCGGATGCAAACGACCGAATTAAAATTCCGCAAGATTCAAAACGGGCGGACCAAATGGCCCGCCCGTCAGAAATGTCAGCCTGGCTGAAAGCCTGTATTATTCTTCAGGCCAGCTCGGCAGGGTATTGAGTTCGGTGACCGACATTTCAGTCACCAGGTCGATCTCGTCATCCCAGATTTCAAAGAAATCATCGTCTTCCTGGGCGACAAGGCCGGCCAGCGGCAGCTCCACGACGCGCTCGGCGTCCAGGAAATCGTCTTCCAGCTCGACCAGCACGGAAACAACAGCGCCGGATTGATCGACCAGAACGGCCTCGACCTCGCCCAGCTCATCGCCGGCGGGATTGATCAGGTCCGCATCCTCAATCTGTCCGGCGGTGACGCCCAGATCGGTCATCACATTGTTGTCGGCCCGCATATAGGGGCTTTGCGCAAGCGCCGCGCCAGCCGCCAGGGATGCAGCGGTAGCGAGAATGGCGGTTTTGTTCAGCATTTTCATTGTTACGCCTCCTTCGCGTTCGTTCTGGAGGCATAAACGGGGCGCCCGCCCCCTTCGTTCCGGTCAGTATCAGGACTTGCGCAGCCGCGCGATCAGGCTGGACGTATCCCAGCGGGCCCCGCCCTGTAACTGCACCCCGGCATAGAACTGATCGACCAGCGCGGCGACCGGCAGGCTGGCGCCGTTCTCACGCGCCGCGTCCAGCGCAATGCGGAGATCCTTGCGCATCCAGTCAACCGCGAAACCGAAATCGAATTCGTCCTTCACCATCGTTTCCCAGCGATTTTCCATCTGCCAGCTTTGCGCCGCGCCCTTGGAAATCGCCCCGATCACTTTTGCCGGATCCAATCCCGCCTCCTGCGCGAAGTTCAGCCCCTCGGACAGGCCCTGGACGATCCCGGCGATGCAGATCTGGTTGACGCATTTCGCCAGCTGCCCGGACCCGGCCGGGCCGATCAGCGAACACGCCTTGGCGTAGGCGTCCATGATGGGCTCCGCCGCGCGATAGTGAGACTCTTCGCCGCCACACATAACTGTCAGCTGGCCGTTCTCGGCGCCGGCCTGACCGCCTGAAATCGGCGCATCAAGAAATCCCACGCCCTTGGAGCCGGCCGCCTCCGCCAGCTCCTGCGCCAGCGCGGGAGAGGCCGTGGTGTGGTCAACCATGATCGCGCCGGGCTCCATCACCTCCAGCGCCGGCTCCGCCACGGCTCTCACATCGGGATCATCGCCGACGCAGATGAAGACAAATTCAGCGTCCTTCGCCGCCTCTTTTGCCGTATCCGCGGCCCGACCCTTGTGTTTTTCGGCCCAGGCGGACGCCTTGGCGCCGGTGCGGTTCCACACCGTCACATCATGTCCGGCGGCGGCCAGATGCCCCGCCATCGGAAAACCCATTACGCCGAGACCGAGAAACGCGACTTGCCGAGCCATGGCCGAAACCCTCTAATGCTGTTCAACGAACCTTGCGCGACCATAGGCAAGGCGCGGCGGCCGTGAAACCGGCCTGACCGCAAAAGGGACGACAGGTCGGGGGACAGCTTCAAATGGCGGCACTGGGTCGATGGATTCGTCGCATCATATTGATTGCGATTGCGCTGGTGATCGTCGCGGCGGGATGGTTCGTGTGGCGTCTTTATGCCTCGCTGCCGATGACCGAGGGCGAGATCGCGCTGGAGGGCCTGTCAGAGCCCGCCTATATCGTGCGCGACGCCAACGCCGTGCCGCACATCTTCGCCAGCGACGCAAACGCCGCGGCCTATGCGCTGGGCGTCGCCCACGCGCAGGATCGCCTGTGGCAGATGCATTTCACGCGCGCCGCGGTTCGCGGGCAGCTTGCCGCCATGCTGGGGCCGGACGCGGTCGCCAATGACGCCCGCATGCGCATCTATGGCCTTGCCGCCGCGTCAGACGATCTGGCCACGCGCCTGCCGGAAGATGACCGCGCCTATTTTCAGGCTTATGCCGACGGCGTGAACGCCTTCATGGCGTCAGACGGCTTTTCCAGACCGCCGGAATTCCTGCTGCTTCAAACCAGGCCGCAGCCCTGGACGGTCGCCGACACGATCCTGATCTACAAGGCGATCGCGCTCGACCTCGTCACGGGCGAAGCCATGCGCGCCGCGCCGCGGGCCCGGCTGACCTCCGTCCTCGGTCAGGCCAGAACCCGCGCCTTCCTGCCGCCCTATCCGGAAGACGGCGTGCGCGCGCTTTCGGAAGACGAGGTGAACTATTCCGGCGAAGCCGCCGACACCGCGATAGAGGTCGAGGCCGGCCGCGATCCCATGGGGGAAGAACCCGAAGGCTCCAATAACTGGGTCGTTTCGGGCCAGCACACCACGTCCGGCTCGCCGCTTCTGGCCAATGACCCGCATCTGGGCCACCGCACGCCCGGCGTCTGGTATCTGGCGCGCATGACCACGCCGCAAGGCTCGCAGGTCGGCGCCACCCTGCCCGGCGCGCCCAATATCGTGCTGGGCCATAATGGCCGCATCGCCTGGGGCTTCACCAATACCGGCACGGACGTGATGGACCTTGTCACGGCGGAAGAGGCCGGTCTCGACCTCGTTTCGGAAGACACCGAGACCATCCGCGTGAAAGGCGGGGAGCCGGTCGAGCTAAAGATTCGCAAGACCGCGGACGGCGTGGTCCTGCCCCGCGACTGGTTCGACGCCGCGCAGATTCAGCCGCTGGACACCGCCGCCATCCTCGTCTCCCCGTTGGACGATCCGGACGATTTCACCTCCACGGTGGGCCGCCGGATTTCCAGCGCCGAAAGCTGGGACGACCTGAACGCCGCCCTGCGCAATTTCGTAGTGCCGATGCAGAATATCGTGTTCGCGGACACAGCCGGGAATATCGGTTTCATCACGCCCGGCCGCGCGCCGCTGCGCGACGAATCCGGGTCATGGACTGGCCAGATCCCGTTCGAGGACCTGCCCCGCACCTATAATCCCGAAGACGGCATGGTGGTCACCGCCAATAACCAGATCCCGCCGGACGGCTATCCCTATTTCCTCACAGAAAGCTGGTCGCCGCCCTTCCGCGCAGCGCGCATCACCGACCTGCTGACCGCCGACCGCCGGCTGGACAAGGCCGATTTCCGGGCCATCCAGACCGATGTCGTTTCCGGCTGGGCGACCGACGCCCTGCCCCATCTCTGGGAGGCCCGCCCCGAATCCGCCAACGGACAGGAATCCCTGCGCCGCCTGCGCGGCTGGAACGGCGAGATGCGCCGCGGCTGGCCGGAGCCGCTGATCTTCGCCGAATGGATGAAGGAGCTGTCGCGCGCCATCTATGAGGACGATCTGGGCGAGGCCTTCATCGTCTATCACCGTCCGCGCGAGCAGTTCATCGTCAATGTCCTGTCCGGCGAAGCGCCCGGCTGGTGCGACGATTCCCGGACCGAGCTGCGGGAGTCCTGCACCGACATCGCCGGCCCGGCGCTGGACCGCGCCGTCGCCGTGCTGGCCGAACAATACGGCCCAGACCTTGAAAACTGGAGCTGGGGCGAGGCGCATCCGGCCTATTTCGCCCATTATCCGTTCGCGGCCTCCTCCTTCCTCGACCGCATCTTCTCCACCCGCGTTCCCGCGCCGGGCGATGGAACCACGGTCAATGTCGCTCACTATTCCTATTCCCGCGAAGACTTCCGCGCCTTCCACGGCGCCAGCTATCGCGCGATCTACGACCTCGCCGACCTCAATGAGTCGCAATTCATCTCGCCCGTCGGGCAGTCCGGCCATTTCCTGTCGAAGCATTACCGCGACCTGGCCGAACCCTGGGCCGACGGCGAATATTTCGAGATCCGCTATGACTGGACGCCGCAGAACGCTCCGGAATCGACCGAAACCCTAGTCCTGCGCCCGGCGCGATAGCCGGTCATTTCACATTCATCGGAGACCGGCATAGTCTGAGACCATGATGAAGCGACTGACATTCGCGCTGACCGCGCTCGCCCTCGTTTCAGGCCTTGGCGCCTGCTCCAACGCCTATTACGGCGCGATGGAGGAACTGGGATACGAGAAGCGCGACATCCTTGTCGGCCGCGTCGAGACGGCGCGCGACAGCCAGGAAGAGGCGAAAGAACAGTTCGAGAGCGCGCTGGAGGCGTTCCGTTCGGTCGTGGACATCAATGGCGGCGAGCTGGAATCCGCCTATGACCGCCTCAGCGCCGAATATAACCGCGCCGAGGCGGACGCCCAGCGGGTCCGCGACCGCATCAACTCGGTCGAGAATGTCTCCGAAGACCTGTTCCGCGAATGGCGGGCCGAGCTGGACGCCTATCAGGACCCGTCCTTGCGCGAGACCAGCGCCCGGCGCCTGCGCGAGACCGAGGCCCGCTACGCCAGCCTGATCTCGCAGATGCGCGCGGCCGCGGCCCGCATGGACCCGGTGCTGGAAATCTTCGAGGACCGCGTCCTATTCCTCAAGCATAACCTGAACGCCCGCGCCATCGCCTCGCTGAGCGCCGAAACCGGCCAGCTGGAGGCCGACGTCGCCCGCCTGATCGCGGAAATGGAGCGCGCCATCGCCGAGGCCGACGCCTTCATCGCCGCCAATCGCGGCGCCTAGCGCAGGTTTTCCGCCAGAAAGCTCTCCACCAGCGCCGCAAACTCCTCCCGGCTGCGCTCGCTGGCGAAATAATGGTCGTCGCCCTTGAGGGTGACGAAGTCGAAATCCGCCCCCGCATCTTCAAGCGCCGCCCGCATCACCCCGGCATGGTCATAGGACACGGTCGTGTCGTCCTCTGCATGGACCAGCAGCACGGGCTCGTCATAGGCCGCGGCGTTCAGCGCCGGCGACCAGGCGCGCAGACGCGCATCGTCGGTAATCCGGTCGCCCATATAGAGCTTGAGATAGTTGGTTCCCTCGGTGGGGTTTCCGCCGGCAAGGGTCTCGCTGGCCAGCATCGGCAGATGCGTCACGCCATTGGCGCTGATCACGCAGTCCAGCGCCAGATCGTCCCGCATCCCAAGAGAAAGCGCCGCGAACCCGCCATAGCTGGCGCCCAGCGCGCACATGCGCTGCGGATCGGCGATGCCCTGCGCCGCCATCGCGTTTGCGCTGTCCACGATATCGTCGATCATCGCGGCGCCCCACTGGCCATAGCCCGCATCGCGGAAATCGGCGCCATAGCCAGACGATCCCCGGAAATTGGGTTGCAGCACGGCATAGCCGCGGCTCGCCAGGAACTGCGCGATCCAGTCAAACCCCGCCGTGTCCCGCGACTCCGGTCCGCCATGCGGCAGGATCACGGTTGGGAACGGCCCGGACGCCGGGTCGGCGTTCAGCGGATAGGTCACATAGGCGGGAATCGTCATCCCGTCCCGCGCCTCGAACTCGAACGCCTCGACCTGCGCCATTTTCTCCGGCGGCAGCATCGGCCGGTTGAACCCGATCACCTCCAGCTGACCCGTTTCCGTGTCGAACAGGCTGTAGGACCCGGAGAAACGCGGCCCCTCCGCATAGACCAGGAAACGCTTGCGGTCCCGTGTCCATGAGGTCAGCGAGACATGTTCGTCCGGCAGCGCCTTGTCGAGCGCGGCGCGGTATTTCTCCAGTTCCTCGTCAAAATAATGCTGGCGCGAAAAGTCGTCGCGATAGGCATAGCCGGCGATCTCGTTCCGGAACGGGTCGACGATCGCGTAATCCACGTCATGCCCGTCGGGGGCGGTGGCGATCCGCTCGATCATTCCCTCGTCCATATTCAGCTCGAACAGGCCGCTGAATCCGTCCTCGCCATAGGCGTCGACCACCAGGCTGGAATCATCCAGCGCCCCGACAACGGTGAACGGCCGGATCGGGGTGTCTTCCTTGCGATAGACGCTGTCGAACCCGCTCGATCCCCGGAAAATTTCATAGACCCGCGTCTCCGGGTCATAGTTCACCCGCGCGATGACGCTGCCGTCCGGGTGGGTCACCAGGTCGATCGTGTTGTCGCTTCCGGTGTCCAGCCGCCGGCCGCCGCTATTGCCCAGATTGGCGCGGAACACGGCCAGTTCGAAATGCCCGCCGCTGGCGTTGACCCGCGTGAAACTGCGCGCCGATGAAGCGTCATAACGCAGGCCCAGCATGATGATGTGCTCGGGATCGTCCGGCAGATAGCTGAGAATATTGCCGAGGCTGCCGCTGAACACCCGCTCCCCGCTCAGCAGGACGTTTGCCTTGCCGCGCTCCACGTCCACGGAAACCACGACCGACTCGGTGAAGGTGAACATGCCCTCCATCGTCTGGATCTTGCGCGTCTCCCGCGCCTGCATCAGCACGTAATTGTCGCTGGCCCAGGTCAGGCCGGACAGGAACATGTCCTCCGGCGCCTTGATCACCCGCACCGGCTCGGTCATCTCGCCGGTATTATAGATGAACAGCGCCTGCGTGCCCTCATGCGGCCGATAGGCGGCGATCATCCGTCCATTGGGCGAAATTTCCGCGGCCGCCATGTCCGGCAGATGCGTATAGGCCTCGCGCGGCGGCGTCTGGGCGTGCGCGGCGGCGGCCGCGAGAACCGCGCAAGCGGCGACAAGCGTTCTGATCATGATGATGGGCTCCCCTCCCCGGTACAGTCTTCCTGACTAGCCCTGAAGGCGGCGTCCGGTCAAACCGCGATTTAGGGTTGAGCGCACTCCCGCGTTGCCCCGCCCGCGCCTTTCGCGCTAACCCTTTGCCCGAGCGAAAAGAACACAGTCGAGCCGGGGGCCGTACATAGATGAAAGAGATCCTGGAGGCCCTTGAGGCCAAGCGTGAAGCAGCGCGTCAGGGCGGCGGAGAGCGCCGCATCGAAGCCCAGCACGAAAAGGGCAAACTGACCGCGCGCGAGCGTCTGGAGATCCTTCTCGACGAAGGCTCGTTCGAGGAAATCGGCATGTTCGTCGAACATCGCTGCAGCGATTTCGGCATGGAGGACAAGAAGATTCCCGGCGACGGCGTGGTCACCGGCTCCGGCACCATCAATGGCCGCCTCGTCTATATTTTCTCCAAGGATTTCACCGTCTTCGGCGGCTCCCTGTCGCTGGCCCACGCCGAGAAGATCACCAAGATTCAGGACATGGCGATGCGCAACGGCGCGCCGATCATCGGCCTGTTCGACGCCGGCGGCGCCCGTATCCAGGAAGGCGTGGACGCGCTGGGCGGCTATGCGGAGATTTTCCAGCGCAACGTGCTGGCCTCCGGCGTGGTGCCGCAGATCAGCGTCATCATGGGCCCCTGCGCCGGCGGCGACGTCTATTCCCCGGCCATGACGGACTTTATCTTCATGGTGCGCGGCACCTCCCACATGTATGTGACTGGCCCGGACGTTGTGAAGACCGTCACCAACGAGGTCGTCACGCATGAGGAGCTGGGCGGCGCCAAGGTCCACGCCGCCAAGTCGGGCGTCGCCGAAGGCGCCTATGACAATGATTTCGAGGCGCTGACCCAGATGCGCCGCCTGATCGACTTCCTCCCGCTGAACAACCGTGAAAAGCCGCCCAAGCGCGAATCCTACGATGATCCCGGCCGGCTCGAGGACAGCCTCGACACGCTCGTCCCCGACAATCCGAACAAGCCCTACGATATCCGCGAACTCATCGTGAAAACCGCCGACGAAGGCGACTTCATGGAAATCGCTCCCGAATACGCCAGGAACATCGTGGTCGGCTTCGGCCGGGTGGAAGGCTCCACGGTCGGCTTCGTGGCGAACCAGCCCATGGTGCTGGCCGGCGTGCTGGATATCGACGCCTCCAAGAAGGCCGCCCGCTTCGTGCGCTTCTGCGACGCCTTCAATATCCCGATCGTGACTTACGTGGATGTTCCGGGCTTCCTCCCGGGGACCCGCCAAGAATATGGCGGCCTCATCAAGAACGGCGCGAAGCTCCTGTTCGCCTATGCCGAATGCACCGTGCCGAAAGTCACCGTCATCACGCGCAAGGCCTATGGCGGCGCCTATGACGTCATGGCTTCCAAGCATTTGCGCGGCGACATCAACTATGCCTGGCCCACCGCCGAAATCGCCGTGATGGGCCCCAAAGGCGCGGCCGAGATCATCTTCCGCAAGGACGCCGACGATCCGGAGAAGATGGCCGAACACGTCAGGGACTATGAAGACCGCTTCGCCAACCCCTTCGTCGCCGCCTCCAGAGGCTATCTAGACGACGTCATAATGCCCCACTCCACCCGCAAACGCGTGGCCAAGGCGCTAAGAACGCTCGCCAACAAGAAGCTCGAAAATCCCTGGAAAAAACACGACAACATCCCGCTCTAGGCGCGGATATTCGTCCAGATTTCCCGGGCAAATTCGCGCCCTCCGGACCCCGCCATCGAGACGCCCTCACGGGCTCCTCAGGCTAAGGGTTGGGGATTGAAAGCGTTGTCCTAACCCACGCTTCCATCACCCTCACCCTGAGGAGCCGCGCCAAGGACGCGGCATCTCGAAGGGCCGTCACAGAAGACAACGCAACCTCCCTATCATCCACCACCCCCTCTCCCTGTCATCCCGGACTTGATCCGGGATCCCGGCGAACAAGCGCGCAAGTTTCGCCGAGATCCCGCATCTCCGCTGCGCTCCGTGCGGGATGACAATTTAGGGGATAAATCAAAAACAATCCGACCGGCTTCCTACCTGAGCCATACTCTGCGGTGTTCGCCGTCATGCGAGGGGCTTCGGATCCGGTCGCCCGAGGGACGGAGTTGAACGCGGTTCCCGGGATACGGGGCTCTCTGACCAGAGGGCTTACGTCCCGGCGCACCGCCAGGCGCCAGTCTGAGGCTGAAATGCCCTGGCTATTAAGACTCTGGCGGAAAGCGGATGGAGAGGCCGGTCGAGGCGACTCCCGCCCTCCGCAAAAGAACCGCGCGGCGCGTCTCTTTGTGGACGCGAAACATACAAACACACGGTCACCGGCGTCCCGAAAGACGCGCCGCACCACCCTCGTGTTTCTCTTCCCCAACCTCTGCGGCGAACGCGCCGTGGAGCCAAACGCGTAACCGAAAACACCAAACAAACCCGTCATCCTCCGACGGACCCCGGCCTTGAGCCGGGGGAAGATCGGAGGACCCAGTTGAAGTCTTTGCGCCCGACGTTCCCTGGGTCCTCCGGTCAAGCCGGAGGATGACGGTGAAGAGAGGTGGAGAGTGAAAGAGAAAAACCCTCGCCCCCTTAATGGGGGTAGAGGGCAATGACGTCCCAAAGGCCGAAGGGCTTTGGCTGACGGAATGGGAGAGGGGGTGGCTTCAGAACAAAGCGCCAATCCGGAGAGGTCCCCCTCTCCCTTTCGCGCAGACCAATCCGTTGCCGGATTGGGCGCTCAAAACCCTCTCCCCCTTTCGGGGGCGAGGGAGGAAAATTATCGGCAATGCCGTCAGGACCGCTCGTGACGCGCATGAAAGGCGCGCATCGTCTCGGCGATTCGTTCGGGCTTCATTCGCCAACCGCTCTGGAGTCCTGTCCCGATCCCGTGAAGTCTGTTGAATTGAAACAGGAGTCCTACTGGCCGCCGTTCTGATTTGAAGCGAAGGATGACGGCCTTGGAGAGCCAATGCGTTTGCAGTCTGATCTCCGAAACATCGTCCCACTCGATCCGACGGCTAGGCTTCAAGGGCGCGTTAATCGTGTAGCCGTTCCGGTTGAGTATCAGGGTCGCGGGCTTAAACACGGCATGGATGGAGACAGATATCCCCCAGCCAAAGAACGCCAGCCCGAGAAAGCAGAAGGCGTAGTCGACAACACTTGGATCGTCCAAAATCAGAATGGCGAGACAACCGACCACAAATCCTGCACACCCCAGCGCGACTAAACCCATCTTCCAGCGGCTGCTGTAGATGACCAATCGCTCCGGCAGTTCGTCGCTGTTCATCGGCCCATCATCCCAAACACCGCTTAATCCGGCGTGAAACCGTAACCCGCCGGCCATGCAGACGCCTTTGCGCGCATTCCGCCCAGCCCTTATGCTCCGCGCCAAATATTCACAGCCTGAAAAGAGGCCCTCCATGCGCGCTCTGCTGCTTTCCTCCGCCGCCTTCGCCCTTCTCGCCGCCTGCGGGTCTGACGCGCCCGAAGCGCCGGAAGACGAGGCCCCGGCGGGCGAGACCCTGCCGCAGGACGCAGATCCCGCCGATGAGGCGGACGCGATGGACGAAGCGGGCGCGGACGGGACAGCCACCGAAGACACCGCTTCCGCCGCCGAGGCCGCCTATGACATCAAGGCCCAGCGCGCCAAGATCGCCCGCATCGAGATGAACCCCGACGTCTCCTTCTTGAATGAGGAAGAGCGCGAGGTCGTCAATATCCTGATCGATGCCGCGGAGATCATGACCGATCTCTATGTCCGCCAGATCCGCGAGGGCAATCAGGAAATGCGCGCCGAAATCGCCCGGAGCGATCCGGAAAATCGCGGCCGCCTGCTGGACATGTACGACCTGCATCTGGGCGCCTGGGACAGCCTGGACGAATATCATCCCTTCTATGGCGACGAGGAACTGCCGCTGGGCGCGGGCTTCTATCCCGAAGACATGACGCGTGAGGAATTCCAGACCTGGGTTGATGAGCACCCCGACCAGGCGGACGCCTTCACCGACCCCTATACCGTCATCCGCCGCACCGATGATGGCGGCCTGGAGGCGATCCCGTATTCCGAGTTCTACGCCGGCAAGCTGTCACAGGCCGCCGATCTGCTGCGCCAGGCGGCGGAGACGACCTCCAATGAAAGCCTGAAAAACTATCTCAACCTGCGGGCCGAGGCGTTCCGCACGAACGACTATTTCGACTCCGACATGGCGTGGATGGACCTGGAAGGCACGCCCATCGAGGTCGTGATCGGCCCCTACGAGGTCTATACGGACCGCCTGCTGGGACAGAAAGCGGCGTTCGAGGCCTTCATCACGGTCAAGGACCCCGAGGAAAGCGCGGCGCTGGACAAGTACAAGGCGCATTTGCGCGACATGGAGGAAAACCTCCCGGTCGAGGATTCCTACAAGAATTTCCAGCGTGGTTTTGAATCGCCCATCGTCGTGGCCGATCAGGTCCATGGCGGCGGCGACAATGTGCCGGGGGTGCAGACCATCGCCTTCAATCTTCCCAATGACGAGCGCGTGCGCGAGGCCAAGGGCGCCAAGAAGGTGATCCTGGAAAACGTGCTGGGCGCGAAATATGACCGCATCCTGTCGCCGATGGCGGACAAGGTTCTGGTCGCCGATCAGGCGGACCTGGTGTCGCGGGTCTATATGCAGCGTAACACGCTGTTCCATGAGCTGAGCCACAGCCTCGGCCCGGGCACGATCACCCTTGATGGCCGCGAGACCACCGTCAGCGCCGAGCTGAAAGAGGTCTATTCCGCGTCGGAAGAAGCCAAGGCGGACGTCATGGGCGTCTATAACATCCTCTACATGATGAATGAGGGCGAGCTGCCCGAGGCTGAGCGGGACGAGCTGCTGGCGACCTATTTCGCCGGCATTTTCCGCGCCGTCCGCTTCGGCATTGACGAGGCGCACGGCCGCGGCGCGGCGCTGCAATACTCCTATTACAAGGAGAAAGGCGCTTTTGAGTGGGTCGCTGAAGAGAACCGCTACCGCGTCGATTATGACGCGCTGGAAGGCGCCGTCACCGACCTGACGGGGGACCTCATCCGCCTGCAGGGCGATGGCGATTATGACGGCATGAAAGCCTTTTTCGAGCAATATGCCCGTCTGGACGGCAATGCGCGGGCGGTCCTGAACTCGATGGGCGGCATCCCGGTGGACATTCAGCCGATCTATCCGGACGAGATCTGATCCGGGCGCCGGGCCGCGCCAGAACCGCGCGGCCCGGTTACCAGATGCGGGAGGCGATGCGCCCGCCTTCGGGCTTGCGCGCCGCGAATATCCGGCTGCGCAGCCGCGCGGCCGCGCCGATGACCGGCCGCTCGAAAAAGGTGAAGGCCAGCCAGGCCAGCATGACCGAGGCCCCGGCCATCACAATGGCTGCAAGCGCGTTATCCCAAAGCGTTCCGGACGCGGAGACCGGCGCCCACAGTCGCGACAGGGCCGAAATGACAAGGAAATGGCCCAGATAGAGCGAATAGGACCAGTCGCCCAGCCGCACCGCCCATCCCGGCGCGCGCCAGCCATGGTCCAGCTCCAGCCCCACCGCGCCATAGACGATCAGCGCGCAGGCCGGCGCGAAGATCAGCGTGCGGGGCCAGTTTGTCGCCGTCCCCGTGGTCGCCTGCTCCGGCCCGATGGCGCCCATGCCAAGGATCAGGCCCGCCAGCCCCAGCGCCAGCGCGACATGCGCACCGGCGCGCCGCCCGGACGTTAACAGCAGGCCCACGACCGCCCCGGCGATGAATTCCAGCGTCAGCGGGTCGAAGATCAGGCGGATAACGGGCCGGGCCTCCCCCGCGCCCAGCGCCTGACCGCCCAGCACCACCGCCGCCCACCCGGCCAGCAGGAAAGGAAGGAAGCGGCCCGGCAGCAGGATGAACAGCGTGAAGACCAGGTAGAAATACATCTCGTGAACCAGCGTCCACGCCAGCCCCAGAAACATCGTCGCATCCGACGGCCACAGCGCCAGCGACGCGGCCAGATTTCCGGCCTCCAGCTTCACCGCCAGCGACCCGGTGAAGGCGAAGGCCAGCGCCGCCAGACCGCAGAACAGCCAGTAGGTCGGATAAATGCGCGCGAACCGGCTGAACAGAAACGACCCGGCCTGCGTTTTTGAGCCCAGCCGCCCGCGCGTGACCAGAACCATGACGAAGCCGGAAATGACGAAGAACAGATCCACGCCCGAATAGCCATAGAGCAGGAAGACCGGAACGGCGGCCTCCGCATGGTCGCGCATCTCGATGTAGTGAATATGCGAAAAAAGCACGAGGCAGGCGGCCAGAGCCCGCAGGGCCTGAACGCCCAGTATCCTGTCTGTCATGTCCGCCCGCCCGTTGCGATTCCGTGACCGATGTTAGCCGCCGTGGCGAAGGCTTGGTAGAGAAAGAACCGTTCGTGGAAAGCGTGACCGGGAGTCCCTAGCGATGCAATTTCTTCAGGAACTGACGATGGGCGGGCTGGATTTCCTGGCCACGCTTTTCATTTTCTGCATCGGGGCGGGCCTGTTCGCCGTGGTGGTCCTGTGGATCGCCGACGCCACGCAAAGCCAGGATTCCATCCGGCACAACTATCCGGTGATTGGCCGCTTCCGGACCATCTTCAATCGGCTGGGCGAGTTCTTCCGGCAATATTTCTTCGCGCTGGACCGGGAGGAAATGCCCTTCAACCGCGCCCAGCGGGAATGGGTCTACAAGTCGTCGAAGGGCGCGCAGAACATCCAGCCTTTCGGCTCCACCCTCAATCTGAACCTCATCGGCACGCCGGTCTTCATCAACGCCGCCTATCCCTATCTGGACGCTGGCGGCGACCATGACGATCCGCCGGAGCTGGTGTTCGGCCCGCAGACGCCAAACCCCTATCGCACGCAGCGTCTGATCAATATCTCGGCCATGAGCTACGGCTCGATCTCCAAGCCGGCCGTGCAGGCGCTCTCACGCGGCGCGGCCCAGATCGGCTGCTGGCTGAACACGGGGGAGGGCGGGCTCTCGCCGCACCACCTCGAAGGCGGCTGCGACATCGTCTTCCAGATCGGGACGGCGAAATACGGCGTGCGCAATTCCGACGGCTCGTTGTCGGACGAACGTCTGGCCGAAATCGCCGCGCATGATCAGGTGAAGATGATCGAGGTGAAACTCAGCCAGGGCGCCAAGCCGGGCAAGGGCGGCATCCTGCCCGGCGACAAGGTGACAGAAGAGATTGCGGAAATTCGCGGCATCCCGGCCGGGCTCGATTCCATCTCTCCCAACCGGTTTGAGGAAATCGCCGATAATTCGGACCTTCTGGATTTTATCGCGCGGGTCCGGGGCGTGGCGAACAAGCCGGTCGGGTTCAAATCCTGCTTCGGATCCTATGACTGGTTGGAAGACCTCTGCGACGAAATCCATCGCCGCGGGCCGGACAGCGCGCCGGACTTCATCACCGTGGATGGCGGGGAGGGCGGCACCGGCGCCGCGCCCATGCCGCTGATGGACAATATGGGCCTGTCCATCCGACAGTCCCTGCCCGGCGTTGTCGATACGCTGATCCGCAAGGGGCTGCGCGACCGCATCAAGGTGATCGCCTCGGGCAAGCTGATCACGCCGGCGGAGGCCAGCTGGGCCTATTGCGCCGGCGCGGATTCGGTTAATTCGGCGCGCGGATTCATGTTTTCCATCGGCTGTATCCAGGCCATGCGCTGCCACACCAATAACTGTCCGACGGGCGTGACCACCCACAAGGAAAGCCTGCAAGGCGGGCTGGACCCGGAACAGAAATCAAAATCGGTGGCCAATTATGTCGGACGCATAGAATACGGCATCGGCGTGATCGCCCATTCCTGCGGCGTCGCCCATGGCCGGAATCTGGAGCGGCGGCATGTCCGCATCGTCCAGCCTGACGGGCGCGCTGTTCCGCTCAGCGAAATCTGCCCGGCCGCCCCTGCGAAGCCCGCCGCCGCGGCGGAATGATGGGAAAGCCGTTTGAGGCCGCGCCGGGCGCTGCTACCAGAAACCCTGTTGTTTGACGCTTGAACGGAATAGTCCATGGAAATCGCCGCCATCATCGCCGGACTTGTGCTCCTCACCGCAGGGGGCGACGCGCTGGTGCGCGGATCGGTGGCGACGGCGCGGCGGCTGGGCGTTTCGCCCATGATCATCGGCCTGACGCTGGTCGGGTTCGGCACCTCGACGCCGGAACTGGTGACCAGCCTGCAGGCGGCCTTCGCCGGATCGCCGGGCGTGGCGGTGGGCAATGTCGTCGGCTCCAACATCGCCAATTTCCTGCTGATCCTGGGCGTGTCCGCGCTGGTCTTTCCGGTCGTCTGTGATCGCCGGGCGCTGGGCTGGGACGGCTTGATCGCCGCGGGCGCGGCCATCGCGCTGACTCTGGCCGCGCTGACAGTCGGTTTCGACCGCTGGGTAGGCCTCGCCTTCGTCGCGCTCTTGGCGGGGTATCTGTTCGCGACATGGCTGCGCGAGCGCGGCGGCGGCGCGCCGGAGGAAGCGGACCTGCACGTACGCGAAGGCGGGGTGGTGGGAGAGGGCGCAGCCCCGCTCTGGCGTTCCCTGCTGATCGCGTTCGCCGGCATCGTCATCACCATCCTGGGCGCGCGATTCCTGGTCTTCGGCGCGATCGAGGTGGCGCGCGGCTTCTCCGTGCCCGAAACGGTGATCGGCCTGACCATCGTGGCGGTCGGCACCTCCCTGCCGGAGCTGGTGACGTCCCTGATCGCGGCTTTCCGCAAGGAAAGCGATATCGCACTGGGCAATGTCCTCGGCTCCAACATTTTCAACGTGCTGGCCATTCTGGGCGTCACCGCAATGATCCGCCCGATGGAAGCCCCGGCGGACATCGCGGGAACCGATGTCTGGGTGATGCTGGCCGCGACCGCGCTGGTGCTGTTCTTCGCGTTCACGAACCGCAGGATCAGCCGTCTGGAAGGCGGGGTGATGGTGCTGCTCTACGCGACCTATATCGGTCTGCTGGCCATTCGCGCAGGCGCGGGGGCGGCCTAGGGCGCGCCCGCGCCGCGCCATGCCGGCTTGCGTCCGAAGATCCGCCGCCGCAGCGTTCGCGTGACATGCAGCATTGGCTTTTCCGCCAGAATATGCGCAGCCGCGGAGGCGGCGATGGCGGCCGCGGACAGGATGATGAGGGCCGCAATATTGTCGATTGCCCCGCCAGTGGCGACGGGCGCCCAGAGCCGCCCCAGCGCCGACAGGGTCAGCACATGGGTCAGGTACAGCGCATAGGACCAGTCGCCGAACACGCCGGACCACGCGGGCGCGGCGCGGCCGCGATGCTCCATCGCCGCCAGTCCATAGACGATCAGCGCCCCCGGCGGCCCGAATAACAGCGCCCGCGCCCAGTGATCGGGGAACGCGCCGGGCCAGTTCGCGCCGGCATAGATCAGCGCGGCGCAGAACGCCGCAACGCCCAGCGCCAGAATGGCGGCCCCCGCGCGCTTTTCGCCGGGCAGGGCATGGAAAATCAGCGCCGCCGCGGCGCCCAGAACGAATTCCAGCGTCAGGGGGTGAAAGACGATAGCCAGTTCCGGACTGACCCCGCCAAGGCCCGCCAGCGCGCCCAGCGTCACCGCGCCCATCCACAGCGCCAGCAGGGCGGGCAGCCAGCGGCGCGGCGCCAGAAGCATCGCCGCGAATACCAGATAGAAATAAAGTTCATGTATCAGGGTCCAGCCCACAGCCAGAAGCGGAGGGCGGCTTTCGGGCCACAGGGCGAGGGATTTTATCAGATCGGGGCTTCCGGTCGCCGATGCGAACACCATATCAGGCCAACGTAGCCAGACGACGATGAGGAAAAGACTGACCAGCCAGTAGAGCGGATAGATGCGCGTGAAGCGCGAGAACAGGAACGCCCCCGCCTTTCGCGGAGCCCCGAAATCGCCCCGCGTGACATGGACCATGATGAATCCGGAGATGACGAAGAACAGGTCGACCCCGGAGAATCCCAGTATGGTCTCTCCGGGAAGGATCGTATCTCCGCCATATTTGGCTTCTACCACGCCCAGATGTGACAGGACGACGAGACTGGCCGCAACGCCGCGAAGCGCCTGAATATTGACGAGATAGCGGTTCATATCGCGAAACAGGCTTTCAGGCGGCGACCCCGGGCAGGCCTTTAGACAAGGGGGACGATATTCATCGAACCCCGACCCCCAGGGCAACCATGAATGCTCATCGCGCGTTCAGCCGCGGTCTGTGAGACTTCTTGCAGCCCGTTTTGAGAAGAAAGGAGCCGGCGCCTTCAAGACGCGTCGAAACTGATGATCGCACTGATTCTCCGCCCCATCATGGCGACGTTCGGCGTGCTGCTGATTCTGCTCGGCATTCCGATCACGCCGCTGCCGATTCCGCTGGGGCTTCCCATGATCATCACGGGCACGTTCCTGCTGATGCACAGCGTGCCGCGCTTCCGGCGCGCCGTGATGGCGTGGCTGCACAATCACCCGCGCGTCCATGCCCGGGTGCGCGCCGTCCAGCGCCGCACCCGCCGCCGGAAAACAACCTCGGAAAATTAGGCCGCGAAGCAACCGGCTACAGGCATCACACAAAAAGAAAGCCGCGCTCTGTCGAGCGCGGCTTGATCTTATCGGGCATGTCCGCGGATCGCGTCAGTTAAGGCGCTTTTCCAGATCGGAGAGGCTGGATTTCAGGATCGCGTCGCGGCCCTTTTCGTCCAGCTTGTCGCGGATCAGGGCCTCGGCGGCCGCGACCGCCTGATCGGCGGCGGCGGCGCGGACTTCCGCGGCAGCCTGTTTTTCGGCCTGGGCGATCTTGGCCTCGGCCATCACCGCGCGGCGCTCCAGACGGTCCTCCAGGTCCTTGCGGGCCTGTTCGCGGATGCGCTTGGCTTCCTTCTTGGCCTGGGAGACGATGGTCTCCGCCTCGGTCTCGGCCTCGCGCTGGCGGCGCTGATAGGAGGCCAGAAGCTCCTGCGCCTCTTCACGCATGCGGCGGGCGTCTTCCAGCTCGTCCGCGATCTTCTGGGCGCGGTCATCAAGGCGCGAGCCCAGCGAGCCCGGCACCTTGAAATAGAACAGGACGACAAAGAACAGGATCAGCCCGACAGTCGCGATGAAGGCCGGATCAGAAATGAATGCCATAGCGGTTTCCTCGTCTCGTCCTTCGCCCTAGCCCCGGGAGGCCGCTTTCACGGCCTTCTGGGCTTCGGCGTCCGTCGGGGCCTTGCCGATCAGCTTCTCGACAATGGCCGAGGTCGCCGAACCGGCAATTTCCTGAACATGGGCCAGCGCTTCGGCTTTCGCCTCGCGGATGCGGGACTCGGCCTCTTCGTGCTTGGCGTCCATCTCCGCTTCGACCTTGCCGGTCTCTTCGGCGATTTCCGCGTCAATCTTGGCCTTGGCGTCGGCGGCGATGGTGTGCGCCTTGGCGCGGGCGTCAGCCAGCGCGTTCTCATAAGCCGTGGCCGCCGCCTTGGCTTCTTCGTTCAGGCGGCCCGCCTCGTCCAGATCGTCGGCGATCTTGTCGCGGCGCTCTTCCAGGA
>NZ_JACESD010000051.1:0-20949 GCF_013911995.1 Euryhalocaulis sp. | reverse complement strand
CCGTCATCGCGGCGGTCTCTCTGGGCGGCGGCGCCAGCGCCGGGCGTGAAGGCCCGGCCGTGCATATTGGCGGCGGTCTGGGCGCGCTGGTGGCCGAAGGTCTGGGCCTGCCGCCGCGCGCGGCGCGCACCCTGCTGGCCTGCGGCGTGTCCGCGGCGATCGCCGCCTCGTTCGACGCGCCCATCGCCGGCGTCCTGTTCGCGCTGGAGGTCGTGCTGGGCCATTACGCGCTGCGCGTGATCGCGCCGGTGGCGATTTCCTCACTCGCCGCCTCCGTCGCCACGCGGGCGCATCTGGGCGACCAGGTCACGTTTTCCATCCCGCCCTTGCCGGAAACCATGCTGACCGATTTTCCGCTGGCCGCGCTTCTGGGCTTTCTGGCCGCGCTGGCGGCCATGGCCTTCATGCGGCTGACTCTGGCCGTTCCGGCCTGGCTTTCCGGAACCGCCGACAGGCTGGCCTTGCCTTTGTGGGCGCTGCCGACGTTTGGCGGCGTTCTGATCGGCCTGATGGGCATATGGATGCCGGACATCCTTGGCGTCGGGTACGAGGCGACGACGGAGGCCATCGCGGGCGAGTTTTCCATCGGCTTCCTGCTGGCCCTGATTGCCGCCAAGCTGATCGCCACCACGATCACGCTGGGCTTCCGCTTCGGCGGCGGCGTGTTCTCGCCTTCCATTTTCATCGGGGCGATGGTCGGCGCGGCCTTCGGCGGCATTGTCGACCAGACGCCGCTGGCGACGGCGGGCGAGACCTTCTTCGCCGTCATCGGCATGGGCGCGGTGGCGGGCGCGGTTCTGGGCGCGCCGATATCGACAACGCTGATCGTGTTCGAGCTGACGCAGTCCTACGAGGCCGGGGCCGCCATGCTGGTCGCGGTCTCCATCGCCACGGTGATCGTACAGTCGGTGATGGGCGGATCGGTGTTCCAGAAGCAGATCGAAAACCACGGCTACAAGCTGGCCGAAGGGCCGCAGCGGATCATTCTCCAGACCGTGCGGGTGCGGGAGGTGATGAATCCGGTCTCCCGCAACGAGGCGGAGAAAAGCTCCGAAGGCGCGCATCTTTACGAGGATGACTCGCTGGGCCGGGCGCTGGCCCTCATGGAGGCCGAGGACATCGATTCCGCCGCCGTGAAGCGCCGCGGCGGGGCGGAGCCGGTGACCGGGCATATCAGCCGCACCGACGCCCTGCTGGCCTATAACAAGGCGCTGGTCGACGCGCATATCGAACGAACGCGCTAGTTCCGCGTTACCCCTCATGTCCAATCCTGGGGGGACTGTCATGAAATCATCCGTCATCTCTCTTTCCGCCGCCCTTATGGGCCTGACCGCCTGCGCCCAGACCGCGCCGGACGGCACCGAGCTTCAGCCGGATCTCGCCTGGGTCGAGGAAGGCTTTGGCTGGGTCGCGGTGACCGATGCGGACGCGCCGCCCAAGCGGCTGGCGTTCGGCGTGGAGAACACCGACTGGATCATCATCATGGTGACCTGCGCGGACCAGCCGGGCGAATATGACTTCACCTATTTCAACACCGACAGCGAAACGGACGGCGCCGAAAGCCCGATCCGCCTGTCCGGCGAGGCCGGGCGCGCCGATATTGGCGGGCGCATCCATTGCGAAGACGCACAGGTCGGACCGCGCTGCGTCACCGAAACGACCGCCGAGGGTGAGGCCTTCACGGATTTGATGACCTCCGCCGACCCGGTGCGCGTGAACGCGGCGGGCGAGCTGAAATGGTATCCGGCCCCGGGCCAGCACGGCGAGGCCTTTATCGAGGCCTGCCGCGCCGGAACGCCTGTGGCCTGAAGCCGCCTATTCCGCCGCATGTTTCGCGGCGGGGGCGCCGGAAACCCCGGTCAGCACTTCCGGATCAAAGGAATCCACCTCGACAATCTCGCGGACGAAGCCTTCCGCTTCCTCCAGCTGGCGGGTCTCCGCCTCTGTCAGCGCCTCGTCATGACGGCGCTTGCGGTAGAGCGGCTCTGCGGCGGTAACCGCCTTGAAGGCGCGCTCCAGCCTCGCGACCTCTGAGGATTCGACCGAACCGATATAGAGACCCTGCATCAGGCGGGTGCGCGTTTCGGTATCCGTCGTCACCAGATTGGAGACGCGCTGCGCCAGCTGGTCGTCCGGCGCGCGGCCATTCTTGCCCGAGGCCGGCGCTGTGAAACGCATGATTCCGGCCAACAGGCGCGAGGGATAATTGTCGATCACCTCGGACAGGCGCTGCTCGATCCGCTGATAGCCGGCCTGCATGACATAGCCCAGGACCGGGCGGTCCTCGCGCGGCTTGCCGTCTTCCTCGAACCGTTTGAGGGCGCAGGAGAGCAGGTAAACCTCGCTGAGAATGTCGCCGAGACGGGCGGAGATAAATTCCTTGCGCTTCAGCGCGCCGCCCAGATGCACCAGCGCAATTTCACTGACGAAGGCCAGCACGGAGGAATAGCGACCGAGCTGCTTGTAATGATGCTTCAGATCGTCGGCCCCGTCCGGATAGGGCGCGCTGGCCCCGCCCGTCCATGACCGCGCGAACGCGCGGAAGAAGGTCGCGGCCTGATGACCGGCGTGTTTCCAGATGGTCTGGCTGAACTTTTCCAGCCCCGCTTTCTCGTCCTCATCGCTGGCGGCCATGATCTCGTCCAGCAGATAGGGGTGCGCGCGGATCGCGCCCTGACCGAAGATCATCAGGTTGCGGGTCAGGATGTTCGCGCCTTCCACCGTGATGGCCACCGGCACGGCGCGGTAAAGGTCGCCCAGATAGTTCTTCGGACCATCGATCACGGCCTTGCCGGCGTGAACGTCCATCGCGTCATTGGTCGCCTCGCGCAGGCGATAGGTGGCGTGCGCCTTGACGATGGCGGAGAGAACGGAGGGCGCATGCCCCTCGTCCACCGCGCGGGCGGTGACGCGGCGCGCGGCGTCCAGCTGGTAGGCGTGCGCGGCCAGCGCGGCGATGCGCTCCTGCACGCCCTCGAACTCCGCGATGGAAATATTGAATTGATGACGGCAGCGCGCATAGGCGCCGGTGGTCGCCAGCGCCAGGCTGGCCCCGGCGGCCGATTGCGACGGCAGCGAGATGCCGCGGCCGACCGACAGCGCCGACATCAGCATCATCCAGCCCTGCCCGGCATATTCCTGGCCGCCGATAATCCAGTCCAGCGGCACGAAGACGTCCTTGCCCTCCAGCGGTCCGTTCTGGAACGCCTGCCGCGAGGGGAAATGCCGCTTGCCGTGGGTCACGCCCGGCGTGTCGGACGGGATCAGCGCCAGCGTGATGCCGATATCCTTCTGGTCGCCCAACAGGCCGTCCGGATCCTCCAGCTTGAAAGCGACGCCCATGACGGTCGCGATGGGGCCGAGCGTGATATAGCGCTTGTTGAAATTCAGACGGATGCCCAGCGTTTCCTTGCCGTCCACCGTGGCTTTCTCGACAACGCCGACCGATTCCATGGCCCCGGCGTCGGAGCCGGCGGCGGTTTCAGTCAGGCCGAAACAGGGAATTTCCTCGCCCCCGGCCAGCCGCGGCAGCCAGTAATTCTTCTGCTCGTCCGTACCGAAATGCATCAGCAGTTCGCCCGGGCCGAGCGAGTTCGGAACCATGACGCTGACCGCGCCCGTGCCGCTGCGCGAGGACAGCTTGCGGATCACCTCCGAATGACAGAGCGCGGAAAAGCCCAGACCGCCATATTCCTCCGGAATGATCATCCCGAAGAACTTGTTCTGACGAATGAAATCCCAGACTTCCGGCGGCAGGTCCTTGCGCTCGTACTCGATCTCCCACGGGTCGAGCATATTGCACAGCTCCTCGACGGGGCCGTCGATGAAGGCCTGCTCGGCTTCGGTCAGCGTGTAGCCGGGCGCTTCGCGCAACACGCTCCAGTCCGGATTGCCGGAAAAAATCTCGGCGTCGAACCACAATCCGCCAGCCTCCAGCGCCGCCTGTTCAGTCTCGGAAATCTCGGGCAGCGCGTTGCGGGCGAACTTGTAGAGGGATTTGGTGATCGGGTTGGGCATGACGTGTCACCTGTCAGTCAGAGTTAAACTCTTGAACGCCTTTGAAGATGGGCCTGTTCCGGCCCTGCGGCAATGATTCCGGTTTTCTATGACGAGCGCCGGAGAGTATGGCCTGAATGAGAACCCGGTCTGATAAATTCCGGTTGGTCCCCTTCCCCGCCCTTCGAGACGCCGCGCCTGAAGGCGCGGCTCCTCAGGGGAAGGGTGATAGAAAGGGCGAAGAAAACAAGAACCTCACACCCAAACCTTAGCCTGAGGAGCCCGGCAGGGCGTCTCGAAGGCGGGGTCGAGCCTGACGCAACTTCCTCCGCAAACTCCCCCGCTTATCCCTGCACGCTTCACTGTTCACGTTTCGTGCGAGTCGCTACATGATGACGCGTCGTGACGAATTCACTTTCCATTTCACAGCGGGCCAGCGCCGCGCCACCCTATATGAACGGGCTGAACCCGGAGCAGCGGGAGGCCGTGGAGACGCTGGACGGGCCGGTGCTGCTGCTGGCGGGCGCGGGCACGGGCAAGACGCGGGCGCTGACCACGCGGCTGGCGCATATCCTGAACACCGGGCGCGCGCGGCCGTGGGAGATTCTGTCGGTCACCTTCACCAACAAGGCGGCGCGGGAGATGCGCGCCCGGGTGGGCGAGCTGATCGGCGAGGCGGTCGAGGGACTGCCCTGGCTGGGCACCTTCCATTCCATCGCCGCGCAGATATTGCGCCGGCATGCGGAACTGGTGGATTTGAAACCCAGCTTCACCATTCTGGACACCGACGATCAGATCCGCCTTATCAAGCAGATCCTGCAAGCGGAAAATATCGACGAGAAGCGCTGGACGCCGCGCTATTTCGCGTCGCTGGTCGATGGCTGGAAAAACCGCGGGCTGACGCCGGACCGTGTGAGCGAGGAAGACGCCTATGCCTTCGCCAACGGGCGCGGCAAGGACCTCTACAAGATCTATCAGGACCGTCTGGGCGTGCTGAACGCCGCGGATTTCGGCGACCTGCTGCTGCACAATCTGACGATCTTCCAGAACAATCCGGATGTCCTGAAAGATTACCACGCCAGGTTCCGCTACCTGCTGGTGGACGAGTATCAGGACACCAACGTCGCCCAGTATCTGTGGCTGCGCTTTCTGGCGCAGGGGTCGAAAAATCTCTGCGTGGTGGGCGATGACGACCAGTCCATCTATGGCTGGCGCGGGGCGGAGGTGGATAACATCCTGCGCTTCGAGAAAGATTTCCCGGGCGCGAAAGTGATCCGGCTGGAGCGCAATTACCGCTCCACCCAGCATATCCTCTCCGCCGCGTCGGGCCTGATCGCCTCCAACAAATCGCGGCTGGGGAAAGAACTCTGGACCGACGATCAGGGCGGCGAGAAGGTTCAGGTGCGCGGCGTGTGGGACGGCGAGGCCGAGGCCCGCGCCATCGCCGAGGAGATCGAGAACTGGGTCAGCCACAAGCGGCCCTATAGCGACGTGGCGGTTCTGGTCCGCGCCTCCTGGCAGATGCGGGCGTTTGAAGACCGCTTCATCATGACCGGCCTGCCCTATCGCGTGGTAGGCGGCCCGCGCTTCTTCGAACGCGCGGAGATCCGCGACGCGCACGCCTATTTGAGGCTGGTGCGGCAGGACGAGGACGATCTGGCGTTCGAGCGGATCGTCAACACGCCCAAGCGCGGCGTTGGCGCGACGACCGTTCAGAAACTGCAGCGCACGGCGCGGGAAATGCGCGTGCCGCTGACCGAGGCGACGCGCCTGCTTCTCCAGACCGATGAGATCAAGGGACCGGCGCGGGCCGGGCTTTCCGCGCTTCTCAAGGATGTCGACCGCTGGCGCGTGCTGGCCGAGACGGCCAAGCATGACGAGCTGGCCGAGACGGTGCTGGACGAGTCCGGCTACACGGCGATGTGGCGCGAGGACAAGAGCCCGCAGGCGGCGGGGCGGCTGGACAACCTCAAGGAACTCGTCCGCTCCATGGGCGAGTATGACACGCTGGAAGCCTATCTGGAGCACGTCTCCCTGCTGACCGACGCGGACCGGCAGGAGGAGGAAGACGAGGTCTCCCTGATGACGCTGCACAGCGCCAAGGGTCTGGAGTTCCCGCTGGTCATGCTGCCCGGCTGGGAAGAAGGCGTGTTCCCGTCCCAGCGGTCGCTGGACGAAGGCGGTATGAGCGCGCTGGAGGAAGAGCGGCGGCTGGCCTATGTCGGCATCACGCGGGCGCGGGAGCGGGCGATGATCTGGTTCGCCGCGAACCGGCAGATCTATGGCCGCTGGCAGGCGGTGATCCCGTCCCGCTTTATCGACGAGTTGCCGCCCGAACATGTCGATGCGGAAAGCCAGACCAATTATTTCGACTCCGGCCCCGGCTTCGGCGGCCTGAAGGAAAATGTCGAGACCTTCGATTCCAGCTATTCCAGCCCGGGCTGGCGCCGCATGCAGGCCGCCAAAGGCCGCGACCGCGCCAAGCCGCCGACCATCGAGGCGGAAGCGACGCTGATGGCGTCCTCCGACCCCGGCGAGGCGCGCTTCCGGCCGGGCACGCGCGTGTTCCACGACAAGTTCGGTTATGGCGACGTGGTGTCGGTGGACGGCGCGAAGCTTGACGTGAATTTCGATCATACGGGCCGCAAGAAAGTCATCGCCAGCTTCGTGGAAGCGGCTTGATTTTTGGCGGCCGGGCGTGAGGCTGGCGGCATGACCCTGCGACTCGCCGCCTTGGCCGCCCTTGCCCTGACCGCCTGTCAGGACGCGCCCCCCGCCCCTGTTCCCTCTGAACCGGACCCCGCGCCGGCGGAAACTGCCCTGCCGGAAGACCCGCATGCGGGCGAACGCCCGATTAGCTGGGACCAGTTGCTTGAACGCCCGCGCGAGAAGGCAGACGCGAAAATCGCCTATGGCGAGGGCGAGCAGCAGTTCGGTGAGCTGTGGCTGCTAGAGGGCGATGGCCCCTTCCCCACAGTGATGATGGTGCATGGCGGCTGCTGGCTGGCCGAGATTCCGGGCACGATCCTGATGGACTATATCGTGGCGGACCTGCGCGATCACGGCGTGGCGGTGTGGAATATCGAATACAGGCGGCTGGGCCATGAGGGCGGCGGCTATCCGGGGACGTTTCTGGACACCGCCGCGGCGGCCGACGCGCTGCGCGGGATAGCCGAGGATTATCCGCTGGACCTCGACCGGCTTGTGTTCACGGGCCATTCGGCCGGCGGGCACCTGGCGCTGTGGGCGGCGGCCCGCGGCGGGATCGGGGATGACAGCCCGCTACATGCCGAAGACCCGCTGGTCCCGGACGCGGTGGTGACGCTGGCCGGGATCAATGATCTGAACGCCTATCGCGAAAACGGGCCGGGGCGCTGCGGCGAGCCGGAGACCGTGGATGAGCTGGTGGGCGGGCGCTATGGCGACACGTCCCCGGCGGAGATGCTGCCCATCGGAGTGGAACAGGTGATCGTTTCCGGCGCGCTGGACCCCATCGTGCCCAGCCCGTTCGGCGACGGATACGGCGCGGCGGCGGACGGCGCGGGCGACCCCGTGACCACCGAGGTGATGAGCGGCGCCGGGCATTTCGAGCTGATCGATCCGTTGTCCCCCGCATGGGCGGATATAAGGGCGATTATCCTTGAAGAACTCGGCGCGGACGAGGCTCGCTAATGGCGGTCGGCGACCTTCAGAGCCAGCAATATCTGCGCGCCGCCTTCCCGAATTTCGCGGCCAGCCCGGAGCTGCATGTCCTGCAGCTGGACCCGTATCGCGAGGCCGCGGTGGTGATCGGGATGAGCGAGGCGGATTACCGAGACGCCAGCTTCCTGACCGAGGCGCTGGCCACGCCCGAACGCCTCGGCGCGCCGATTCCGCTGTTCCGGGTTCTGGAAGCGGTTGAAAACGCCGGGGAAAGGCGGCCCGTTCACTTCATCATCCACCAGGGGCATACCGGCTCCACCCTCATCTCTCGCCTGCTGGACGAGGTGGGCGGGTTTGGCCTTCGCGAGCCCTGGGCGCTGCTGACCCTGGCCGAGCTTTACGACAAGGTTGGCAAGCCGGACTCGCTGGTCTCCGAGGCGGAATACGGACGCATCCGGGACGCGATGATGGGCGTCTGGGCGCGGCGCTGGCGGGACGGGCAACAGCCCGTTGTGAAGGCGACCAGCCATGCCGGGCGGATTGGCGAAGACCTGCTGAAATCAAGGGCTTCGTCCAAGGCGCTGTGCCTGAACCTGAAGCCGGAGCCGTATCTAGCGACGCTGCTGGCCGGAGAAAATTCACCGATCGATCTGCGCGGCTTCGGGCCGGACCGGGTGCGGCGGACAATTGCCGCATTCGGCGATGTGACCCCGCCCATGCACGCCCTGAGCGTCGGTGAACTGGCGGCGATGGCCTGGCTGATCGAGCGGGAAAGCCAGTGGAGATTGTTGCACAGCGATGGCTTGAAAACCCGTGCTCTGGACGTCGATTTCGAGGCGTTTCTGGCCGACCCGCAAGCAATTCTGAGCCGGATCGCGGCCCATTTCGACATGAATCCGGGCGAAAACGCGATCCGGGAGGCGGTGAACGGCCCCGTGATGAACCGTTATTCCAAGGCGACCGAGCACGGCTATTCGGCCGATCTGCGCCGCCAGCGGCTGGACGAAGCGCGCCGGACCATGGCGGGAGAGATCGGAAAGGGCCTGAAATGGCTGGAAAACGCCGCCGGAAAAAGCCCCTATGCGCGTGAAATCCTGAACGATGCAGGCTGAAAACCGGTCGCGAACCGGGACCTGCCGCGTTAGTCTGCCGGTCAGGAGGAGATGCCCATGAAGCTATATCATTGCCCGCAGACGCGTTCGAGCCGCGCGGTCTGGATGCTGGAAGAATGCGGCGCCGATTACGAAATGGAGATCGTGAAGATCATGGAGGGCGAAAAGCCCGCCCATTTCCTGAAAGAGAATCCGATGGGCAAGGTCCCGGCGCTGGTCGATGAGGGCGTTGTCATTACGGAATCGGCGGCGATCTGCGCCTATCTGGCCGACAAATTCCCGGAGAAGAAGCTGGCTCCGGCCATCGGAGACCCCAAACGCGGCGCCTATTACCGCTGGCTTTTCTTCATGGCGGGCGTGATGGAGCCAGCCTTCATCCAGAAGGCCATGGGCTGGAAAGCGGAACGGCAGGGCATGGTCGGCTGGGGTGATTTTGACCGGATGCTGAACACGCTGAAAACAGAAATCCCGGAAGAAGGCTGGCTGGTGACGGACCACTTCACGGCGGCCGATTTACTGGTCGGCGGGACGCTGGTTTTCCTCTCGCAAAGCGGCCTGTTCGAGATCTGGCCGGCAGCGGAAGCCTATGGCGCGCGCTGCACCGACCGCCCGGCGATGAAGCGCGCGCAAGAGAAAGACGCCGGATGATCCGCGCGGCGCTTATCCTAGCGACGGTTCTGGCGATGGCCGCCTGCGCCGAGACGCGAAACCGCATGGCGGACATGATCGCGGCCGGCGAAGTGGACTTCGCGGGCGACCCGGTGACGCTGGCCGAGCTGGCGGACGAGCCGGGCGTCTTTGCGGGGCGGCTGATTTCGGTGCCGGGCGCGTTTTCCATGATGGGCGGGCAGGCCTGCCTGACCGATCGCGGCCGGGCCATCGCCATCCGCCTGACGCCAGAGCAGTACGCCCTTTATGAAACGCTGGAGGGCGCGCCTGTTGTGGCGACGGGCGAGTTCAGCCAGACCCTTTGCCCGCGCGGCGCGCTGTGCCCCAATCTGTGCGCCCGCGCAGGATTTTCACAACTGGAAGACGTTCAAGCACAATGACTATCTGGAAACTGGAGGCGCTTGGCGACCGGCGCAGGCTGGACGCCGCCTACCAGCGCCTGAACCTTATCGATCCGCCGGTCGCACTGTCGCTGAGCCTTTTTGTCGTGGACGAAACGGCCGGTACGGCGCGGCTGGAGGCCCTTTTCGAGGACGCGCCGGACCCGAACGCCTTCCTGGGCGAGGCGGGGCTTAGCCAGGGCGATGCGGACGTGATGTTAGGCCCCCTGCCCGAGCAGGACTGGATCGCCATGTCGCTGGAGGGGCTGCCGCCGGTTTCCGCCGGGCGCTTCACGGTGCACGGGCGTCATGACCTGGACAAGATCCCGCAAGGCCAGACGCCGATCCTGATTGAAGCCGGACAGGCGTTTGGAACCGGGCATCACGGCACGACGCGCGGCTGCCTGATGGCCTTTGACGAGATGCTGACCGCCGGAGACAGCTTCGAGCGGATACTGGATCTGGGCTGCGGCGCGGGAACGCTGGCCATTGCGGCGGCCGAGACAACGGACGCCGTGGTCGTGGCCAGCGATATCGACCCGGTTGCGGTCGAGGTGACGCTGGAAAACGCCGAGCTGAACAATCTGAAAGACCGGATCGAGGCGGTTACGGCGGAAGGGTTTGACGCGCCGGAGATTGCCGCGCGCGCGCCCTATGACCTGATCTTCGCCAATATACTGGCCGGACCGTTGACGGAACTGGCCCGTCACGTGGCACAGGCGCTGAAACCGGGCGGGCGGGTAATCCTGTCCGGTTTGCTGGTGCAGCAGGAGGACCAAGTGCGGGAGGCCTATGAGCAGGCCGGACTGGCGCAGGAAGCCAGCGAATCCATTGATGACTGGGCCACGCTGGTTATGCGGAAACCGGCGCCGGACGCGTAAGGCCGGACCCTGGAATCAAAAAGGGCGCTCCCGGTCAGGAGCGCCCTTTTTGTACGCGGCGTTGCACGGCCAATCAGCCGACACCGAGAATACGCTTGGACCGGCGCAGACCGCGGCGGCGGGCGGTTTTCAGGCGTTTCTGTTCGGCTTCGTGCATGGACTGGGCGGCCATATGGAACTGGACGTCTTGCGTGGACATGGAGCGACCTTTCTTTTCATTTTTGTTTCAAAACGGTGACACCGTCGTGACACGCGCGGATATGCGCCGCTTTCGCCTGTACTTGAAGTGACAGGTTTCGAATCCAGCCATGCATAAATGCATGCATCCGCATGGCCGCCCACAAACATTGCTTCGCGCCGGGGCCGTCACTAGATTTCGCGCATGTTTCAGAAGTTTGAAGTTAAAGGCGGCCCGGCGTTTGGCCGCCAGAACGTGCCGGCCCTCCGAGAGGAACTGGCGCGCCGCAATCTCGACGGTTTCATCGTCCCGCACGAGGACGAGTACCAGAATGAGTATCTGCCCGCCGCCAATGACCGGCTGGCCTGGCTGACCGGGTTTACCGGCTCCGCCGGCGCGGCCGTCATCCTGAACGATTCCGCGATCATGTTTGCAGACGGGCGCTATACGCTGCAGGTGCGCGAACAGACCGATCCGGAGCTGTTCGGATACGAGGACCTTGCCAATAACGGCATCGCGACCTGGTTGCGCCGCAAGGCCCCGGAAGGCGCGAAGCTGGGCTATGACCCGCGTCTACATTCGCCGGACGGGCTGAAAACCCTGGAGAAAGCCGCCGGCCACCGCAATATTGAACTGGTCGCGCAGGACACGAACCCGCTGGATACGGTGTGGGAAGACCGCCCGGGCCAACCGGCGGAGACCATTACCGTCCAGCCGCTGGACAAGGCGGGCGTGGACCACGCCGAGAAGCGCGAGAGCATTGGCGAAGGGATCGCCGATGAGGGCGCGGACGCGGCCGTGCTGACCGCCCCGCCCTCCATCGCGTGGCTGCTGAACATTCGCGGCGGCGACGTGGCGCATTCGCCGCTGCCGCTGGCCACCGTCATCATCCGCAAGGCCGGCGAAACCGATCTGTTCGTCAATCCGGCCAAGGTGACGGACGAGGTGCGGTCGCATCTGGGCAATCAGGTTTCCATTCACGAGGAATCGGCGTTCGAAACCACGCTTTCCACGCTGAAAGGCAAGAAGGTGCTGGTCGACCCGGCGACGGCCTCGGCCTGGCACTTCACGGCGCTGGAAAACGCTGGCGCGGCCGTCGTGCGCGGCGACGACCCGGTGGCCCTGCCCAAGGCCTGCAAGAACAAGGCGGAGATCGAGGGATCGAAAGCGGCCCATCGCCGCGACGGCGCGGCCGTCACCCGGTTCCTGCACTGGTTCGCCCACGAAGCGCCGAAGGGCCAGCTGGACGAAATCACCTGCGCACAGAAGCTGGAAGAGATCCGGCGCGAGAACGCCGAGGGGCTGAAAGACATCAGCTTCGAGACGATTTCCGGCTTTGGCGAGCACGGCGCCCTACCCCATTACCGGGTAAACGAGGCGTCCAACCTGAAGATCGAAAAAGGCACGCTCTACCTGGTCGATTCCGGCGGACAATATCCGGACGGCACGACCGATATCACCCGCACCATGCCGGTGGGCGAGCCGACCGACGAGATGCGCAACCGCTTTACGCGGGTGCTGAAGGGCCATATCGCGCTGAGCGTCATCCGGTTCCCGGAAGGCACGTCCGGCATGGCGCTGGACGCGCTGGCGCGGGCGCCGATCTGGGAAGCGGGCCTGGACTATGATCACGGCACCGGCCACGGCGTCGGGGCCTATCTGGGCGTCCATGAAGGGCCGCAGCGCATCGCCAAGGGGTCCAGCCCCGTGCCGCTGAAAGCGGGCATGATCGTTTCCAACGAGCCGGGCTACTACAAGGCCGGCGAGTTCGGCATCCGGATCGAGAACCTGCAATATGTCACCGAACCGGAGACCATTCCGGGCGGCGACCGGCCCATGCTGGGCTTCGAGACCCTCACTTTGGCCCCAATTGATCGTAACCTGATCGAACCGGCGCTGCTTTCGGACGACGAGCGGGCGTGGCTGAACGCCTATCACGCGCGCGTCGCCGCCGAGATCGGCCCGCTTCTGGACGGGGAGGTCCGGTCATGGCTCGAAGAGGTTTGCGCGCCGGTCTAGCCGGCATTGCGGCGCTGCTGGTCAGCGCCTGTCTGGTCAGCGAAGCGCCGCTGATCCTGTCCGGCGAAGGGGCGGCGCCCCTTCGCGCGGGCGATTACGAACAATATGAACTGGAAGACGGCGACGAGCCGGAATTCGACGGCCGCGCCGTCGTCGTCATCCGGGATGGCGATTACCTGATCGCCGAGGACCCCGATGACGAGGGGTCCTTCATGCGCCTGAAACAGATCAGGCGCGGGCTTTACGCCGCCCAGGTCTGGGAAGAAGGCGATGACAGCTACATGTATCTGGCGATGCGGCCGCAGCGCGGCGGCGTGGCGCTGTTCTGGTTCGGGGACTGCACGGTTCTGACCGACGTGGAACGGTCCGATCTGAACCTGACCATGGACGACCGGGAATGCGTTCTGGACAGCTTCAGCCAGCTGGAAGCGGCGCTGGAAATCGTGGTGGAGCGGTCTTCGCCCATGCTGGAATGGCGGCGGGCGGACTAGCGTCCGCTGGCGCGGCTTTAATTCAGGCAGGCAGTTTTTGGGCCAGCCAGACAGTCGCGCCACCGCACCTGGCGTCATCAACCATGTGCTCAACCAGCCCGAAGCCGTTGTCCCTTAGAAGAACCTCGTATTCTCCGGCATCCAGGCTGGCGTGATAGAGCGCCTCGCCGCGCCAATTTCCGACGCTGACATTCCGCCGGTCCCCGCTCGTGAACATCAGAGGCGCGCCAGGCGCGGCCAGTCTGGCGAATACCGGAAACATCTTCTGCTGATCCGGCGGCGTCAGGTGGAACAGGCTGTGCCACGCGAGAAGCCCGCCAAAACGGCATTCAAGATCCAGTTGGCGCATGTCTGCGGCAAGCCAGTTCTGATCCGGAAAACGCTGTTTGCACAACGCAATCAGCGAAGGCGATGAATCGATGCCTGTAACCGAATATCCGCCGGCGAGAAGATCGGGAACGATGGGCTCTCCGGCGCCGCATCCCAGATCAAGCAATTGCGATTCAGGCTCGGCCAGGCGCATGAAACGACGAATCCAGTCCGCTTCTCCCTGCGGGCGAGCGCGCCGCCGATCCGCGTCCCACGACGCCGCGTTTCGTTCATACAGGCCGATAATGTCGTCAGAGGGCGACGTCATGGCATGAATTTATGCCGGGATCAGGCCTTCAGCAATCGGCACGGCAAGGCCGCTTTTTACAGGCCCGAGAGCTTGCGGAGTTGTTCGCGGAAGGCCGCATCCAGCCCGGGACGGCGTTCAAAGGCGGCCAGCGCGGTTTCGCGTTCGGATTCCGGACGATCCTGCAACAGCTTGAAACGTCCGGTCATACGCTCGACCGTGATTTCTACGCCCGTGATAAGCGGCAGCAGGCGGGCCACCGCTTTCTCTTTCCCGGCAAGGGAGAAAGTCTTCCCGTAAAGCCCTTCGAAAGCCGCCGCCATGGCGTCCAGGATCGCGCGCTGCTGCGCGTCGTCCTGCAGCAGTCGCGCGGTTCCGGCGCACTCCACGATCACGTAATTCCAGGTCGGGAAATAATCGCCCTCGAACAGCTCCGGCGACATATAGGCGTCGGGGCCGCGGACGACGACGGTGACCGGCTTGTCGTCCAGCAGCGGCGTTTGCGGGTTGGCGCGGTCGAGATGCGTCCAGAGGGTGCGCCCCTCCCCGTCCGGCGCCCAGATTACCGGCAGGTGGGTGACGGCGGGCGGATCGCCCGCGCTCGCCAGCGTCGCGAAGGGGAAGCGGCGGACGAGATCGATCATTGCGTCCCGGTCTTCGGAGACATGTTTGGGCGGCGGATAAGGGCGGTTGGTCACCCGCCGATCAGCGCCAGCCAGGCGTCCTCGTCCATCACCTCGACGCCCAGATCCTTGGCCTTGGTCAGCTTTGAACCTGCGCCCGGGCCGGCAACGAGGATGTCGGTCTTCTTGGAGACGGAGCCGGAGACCTTCGCGCCCAACGCCTGCGCCCGGGCCTTGGCCTCATCCCGCGTCATACGCTCAAGGCTGCCGGTGAAAACGACCGTCTTGCCGGCGACAGGCGAATCCTCCGCCGGGCGCTCGGCGGCCTCCACGGTCAGGTGATCGAGCAGGCGCTCCACCGCATCGGCGTTGCGCGGTTCGGTGAAAAACTCGATCAGCGCCTCGACGGCGACCGGGCCGACGGAGTCGATATCGGCGAGTTCGCGGAAGGCCTCGCCCGGCGTCTGGGCGGCGGCCTCGGTCATGGCGGCGGCGAAGGCGTCCCAGGCGCCGTAATGGGCGGCCAGCGCCGCGCGGGCGGGCTGGGAAATATTGAGACGCAGGGCGGCGATTTCCTGATCCAGTTCGCCGATGGTCTCCGGTCGCTCCGGCGCGCCGTCCCTGAAGGCGGCCAGCAGCTTGTTGGCGGTGATTTCACCCACGCGATCAACCGTCAGGACTTCCATATAAGCCTTGCCGGGACGGGCCCTGGCGGCGGCGTTGACGGCCTTGTGGAAGGCGTCCCAGCTCTCCGCGTAGCCGGCCAGCTTCTGGGCCGTCACCTCGCCGACATGGCGGACGCCGAGAGCGTAGATCAGGCGGGCAAGCTGGATGGTCCTGGCGTCCTCCACCGCGCGCATGAGGTTGCGGACGGAGGTTTCGCCATAGCCCTCGCGCTCTTCCAGATCGCCCTTGTGCTCCGGCAGGCGGTATATATCGGCCGGTTCGCGCACCCAGCCTTCGTCGAAGAACGCCTCGATCTGTTTCGCGCCCAGCCCCTCGATATCGAAAGCCTGACGGGAGACGAAATGTTTCAGCCGCTCTAGCGCCTGCGCGCGGCAGACGAGGCCGCCGGTGCAGCGGCGGACGGCTTCGCCCTCCTCGCGCACGGCGTGGCTGTCGCAGACCGGGCATTTGTCGGGAAACTTGTAGGGCTTTGAGCGGCCCTTGCGGTCCGGATTGGTGACGCGGACGACCTGCGGGATCACGTCGCCGGCGCGCTGGACGATCACGGTGTCGCCCTCGCGCACGTCCTTGCGGGCGATCTCGTCTTCATTGTGGAGCGTGGCGTTTGAGACGACGACGCCGCCGACCGTAACCGGCTTCAGCTTGGCGACGGGGGTGAGCGCGCCGGTGCGGCCAACCTGAATCTCGATCCGCTCCAGCTCGGTTGTCGCCTGTTCGGGGGGGAATTTCATGGCGACCGCCCAGCGCGGGGCGCGGCTGACATAGCCCAAGCGCTCTTGGAGGGCGAGGTCGTCCACCTTGTAGACCACGCCGTCGATGTCATAGCCGAGACCGGCGCGCTGCTCCTCAAGGTCGCGATAGATGGCGACCATGTCTTCCGGCGTGGAGACGCGGCGCATGTCGCGGTTCACCGGGAAGCCCCAGTCTTTCAGCTTCGCCACGCCGTCGAACTGGGTTTCCGCCACAGCCTCGCTCACCTCGCCCCAGCCATAGGCGAAGAAACGCAAGGGGCGCTCGGCGGTCTTCGCGGGGTCGATCTGGCGCAGGGAGCCGGCGGCGGCGTTGCGCGGATTGGCGTAGATCTGTTTGCCCGCTTTCTCCTGCCGCTCATTGAGAGCGGCAAAATCGGCGTGGCTGAGATAGATTTCGCCGCGCACCTCGATCAGGTCCGGCCAGCCCTTGCCGGAGAGCTTTTCCGGGATGTCATCCAGCGTTTTCAGATTGGCGGTGACGTCCTCGCCCACCCGGCCATCGCCGCGCGTGGCGCCCAGCTCCAACTTGCCGTTGCGATAACGGAGATTGGCCGAAAGTCCATCGATCTTAGGCTCGGCGGTGAGGTCCAGCTTCGCGCCCTCCTCCATGCCGAGGAAACGGCGGACACGGGCCGCGAACTCGAACAGATCATCCTCGCTGAAGGCGTTGCCGAGCGAGTACATCTGCTGGAGGTGTTTCGCCTCCGCGAAACCACTGGCGGGCGCGGCGCCAACCTTTTGCGACGGGCTGTCAGGGCGGACGAGGTCCGGGAAGCGCGCCTCGATCGCCTCGTTCCGCTGGCGCAAGGCGTCGTACTCGGCGTCGGAAACGGCGGGCGCGTCTTTCTGGTAATAGGCGCGGTCATGGGCGGCGATTTCATCGGCCAGCCGTTTGAGTTCGGCTTCCGCCTCCTGCGGGGTCAGGTCCTCGGCGGGTTTGTCTTCCACGCTCATGCGTCGGCGGCCCTCAGCTTGCGGGCGGCGGCGCGGGCCTCGTCCGTGATCTCGGCGCCGGCGAGCATGCGGGCGACTTCCTCATCACGCTCGGCGTCATCCAGCGGGGTGACGGAGGTGAGCGTGGCGCCTTTCGCGTCCTTCTTCTCGATCCGCCAGTGATGATCGGCGCGGGCGGCGACCTGCGGCGAATGGGTGACGACGATCACCTGACCGGTCTCCGACAGCGCCTTCAGCCGGCGGCCCACCGCGTCCGCTACGGCGCCGCCAACGCCCTGGTCCACCTCGTCAAAGATCATGGTGGCGATGGCGTTGGTCTCGGCCAGAGCGGCCTTGATAGCCAGAGAGAAACGGGAAAGTTCGCCGCCCGAGGCGATCTGGTCCAGCGGGCCGGGTTTCGAGCCGGGATTGGTCGAGGCCTCGAACCGGATCCGGTCGCGGCCGTCCGCGCCATCCCGCTCCGCCGGGTCGATACGGGTGGCGAACGTGGCCTTGTCCAGCTTCAGCGGGGGCAGTTCCTTTGCCACGGCCTTGTCCAGCTTCTTCGCCGCGGCCTCGCGCGCCTTGGTCAGCGCGGCCGCGGCGGCGTCATAACGTTCGGCGGCTTCTTTCAGCGCCTTCTCCGCATTGGCGGCGGCGGCGCCGGAATCCTCGATCAGGGCCAGTTTTTCGGTGATGTCCTTGCGCAGGGACGGCAGGTCATCGACTTCCACCTGATGCTTGCGCGCGGCGGCGCGCAGGGCGAACAGTCGCTCCTCCACCTTTTCCAGACGGTCGGGCTCGAATTCAAAGGTGCGGGCGGCGTCTTCGACGGCGTTGCGCGCCTCGCCCGCCTCGATAACCGCACGCTCCAGCGCGGCCGTGGCGCGGCGGATAGCGGCGCCTGGGCCGGTTTCATCCTCCTCGCCCTCCGGAAGCTTGGCGACAATGCGCTCCAGACTGGCGAGGGCGTGGTTGAGGCGGTCTTCCATGCCCTGCCCGCCGGTCAGCGCCTCGGAGGCTTCCTGCAGGTCGCTGAGCGATTTCTCGGCGGCGCCCAGAAAGGCGCGTTCGTCCGCCAGCTTCTGCTCCTCGCCCGTTTGCGGGTCCAGCCGGTCCAGTTCCGCCGCGGCGTGTTCGAGATAGTCGCGTTCGGCTTCGGCGCGGCCGCGCGACTCCTCCAGCGCCTCCGCCTTCTTCCGGGCGTCCGCCAGCAGGTCATAGGCGGCGCGCACGGCCCCGATCTGTTTGTCATGGCCGCCATAGGCGTCCAGCAGACCGCGGTGGGTCCGGGGGTCGAGCAGGCCGCGGCCGTCATGCTGGCCGTGAACCTCCACCAGCGACTCGCCGATCTGTTTGAGCAGGCCGACGCTGGCCGGTTCGTCATTGACGAAAGCGCGGCTGCGGCCATCGGCGTTGAGGGTGCGGCGCAGGATCAGTTCGCCGCCATCCAGCGCGAAACCGCCTTCGTCCAGAATGGCGCGGGCGGGGTGATCATCGGCCAGAGCGAACATGGCTGTCGCCGTCGCGGTGTCATCGCCGCGGACCAGCGCCTTGTCGGCACGCTGGCCGGTCGCCAGGCCCAGCGCATCCAGAATAATGGATTTGCCCGCGCCGGTTTCGCCCGTCAGGGCGCCCAGACCGGCGTCGAACTCTATGTCCGCCCGGTCGATCAGCACGATGTTTCTTATGGAAAGCGAGGTCAGCATTTGCGACCGCCGCCCCTCACTGGTGAAAAGGCCGGCAAGCTTACTAGAAGATTCGCCCGAAAGCGCGGGTCAGGAAATTCCCGTCCCGCTCGCCGTCCGGCGCATTGGCGTCCGGCGCAGCGATGCCGCGATCGGTCAGCAGCTCGTAGCTGTCTTCATACCAGGGGCTGCCCGGATAGTTATAGCCGAGCACCGAGGCGACCTGACGCGCTTCCTCGTTCACGCCGAGGCTGACATAGGATTCCACCAGGCGGTGCATGGCTTCCGGCGTATGGGTCGTGGTCTCGTAATCATTGATCACGGCCTTGAAGCGGTTGATCGCGGCCAGCGTCTGGCCGTTCTTGAGATAAAAGCGGCCGATCGACATTTCTTTGCCGGCCAGCTGATCGCGCGTCATGTCGATCTTCAGGCGGGCGTCGCGGGCATAGTCGCTGTCCGGGTAACGGCGCACGACCTGTTGCAGGGCGTCCAGCGCGCGCTGGGTGTGGCCCTGGTCCCGCCCGACATCAAGGATGCGCTCAAAATGGCACTGGGCGATCAGGTAATAGGCGTAGGGCGCGGACTGGTTGCCCGGGTGCAGATTGATGAAACGCTCCGCATCCGCGATGGCTTCATTGTACCGGTTTGCCTGATAATTGGCGAAAGCAGCCATGAGCATCGAACGGCGCGCCCATTCCGAATAGGGATGCTGACGCTCCACTTCGTCGAACCGCGCGGCGGCTTCGTCGTAGCGGCGTTCCTCCAGCGTATCGTGCGCCTCCAGATAGAGCGTCTCCACCGGACGCTCCACATAGGCGATTTCGGGATCGTCCGAAGCGCACGCAGCGAGCGTCACAAGGGCAAAGAGGGCGGCGAATCTGTGGTAGAGCGTCATACGCGGTGAGTCCTGCGTGTTCATATGGCGGGCGTCAAATCCATTTCGCGAAACAGGTTTGTAGCCAAATGATCGGCAGGGAGAAAGCGCTGAGCCGCATTCACGCGATCAATTAGACAGCTTTATCGCGCGCTGTGGCGTTTTCAGCCGCAAGTTCACGCCAGCGCCAGGCCGTTTTGTCGGCCAGAAGCGCGCGCAGAACCTTATTATTCATGCCGTGGCCCGTCTTGAAACCGGAGAACCGGCCCAGAATCGGCGCGCCGGCCAGATAAAGATCGCCAATGGCGTCCAGCGCCTTGTGACGGACGAATTCATCGGCATAGCGAAGCCCGTCCTCGTTCACGATGCGGTCGCCATCGATCACCACGCTGTTTTCCAGCGAGGCGCCCTGAGCCCGGCCTGCGGCGTGCAGGGCCTCGACCTCATGCAGGAAGCCGAACGTCCGGGCGGAGGCCAGCATGTCGGCGAACTGGTGCTTGCCGGAATCGAAAACCACGCGCTGGCGGCCGATGGCGTCGGTATCGAACTCGATCTCCACTTCCACAACAAACCGGTCGCAGGGAGAGAGAACCGCGCGCTTGCCGTCCTGTTCGACAGCGATTTCCTTGCGCACTTCGATATAGCGGCGCGGCGTTCCCTGACGGCGCAGGCCGGCGCGCTGAAGCAGCGAGACGAACGGCGCGGAGGATCCATCCACGGACGGCACTTCCGGGTTGTCCAGCTCGATCACGATATTGTCGATGGACAGACCGCTGAGCGCGGCCATCAGATGTTCGACCGTGCTGACCGACGCGCCGTCCGCATTTTCCAGAACCGTGCCCAGATTGGTCGCGCCCACCGCTTCGGCGCGCACGGCGATGCGGTTGTCGCCGCCAAGGTCGCGGCGGACAAACACGATCCCGGTTCCCGGATCGGCGGGCTTCAGCGTCATGCGCACCGGCGCGCCGTCATGCAGACCGCGCCCGGCGATCATGGCCGGAGAAGCGATTGTGTTTTCCCACATCATGATGGCGTGCGACCTCATGCGGCTCATGGCGAATGCGCGCAAAACGCGCACATCTACAACGCTGGACCTAGCCGCGGGGCGCCAGACCATCAAATAAAGCTTGGTTGCGCATTGTTACGCCCGCTTAACCGCCCCGGACATGCAAAAGCCCGGGCGCGAGGGCCCGGGCTTTCAACACTGTGATCCTGTTGCCGGCGATCAGTTGGCCTGACGGCGCAGGAAAGCCGGAATTTCAAGGTCGTCATCGTCCATGCCGTTGAACAGGTCGCCGCTGGCCACGCGCACATTGGGGCGCTGGGTTTGTTGCGGCTGTTGCTCCTGCTCCGGCTTCTCGCGGGAGTCCTGCTCCGCAGGCTTGCGCAGTCCGAACAGGGAGAACCC